>CADBMY010000109.1 GCA_902795905.1 uncultured Erysipelotrichaceae bacterium | reverse complement strand
TGCTGTATAAGACGGACAGGACTTCCTGTCCGTCTTTTCCATACCGGGCAGGTGAATGCTATAATGGATGCGGAGGTTTTCCCCATGAAAAAACTACTACTCGTTGACGGCAATTCAATGCTGTTCAGGGCATATTATGCGACAGCTTACGGAAGACCGATGACCAGCCCGGCAGGTCTGCCTACCAATGCTGTATTCGGCTTTGCGACGATGCTGCAGAAAGCAATCGACCTTGTACAGCCGGATTCCATGCTGGTGGCTTTTGATGCCGGCAAACATACCTTCAGACATGATCTGTATCCTGAGTATAAAGGCGGCAGGAAACCGGCACCGGATGATCTTGTACCGCAGTTCGGCATGGTCAGGGATTACCTGGACGGTTATCATATCCGCTGGGTGGAGATGACAGATATCGAGGCAGATGACCTGATTGGAACGATGTCAAAGAATGCCACGGATTATGATACGATCATTCTTTCGAGTGACCATGATCTTTTGCAGCTGATCGATGATTCCACAACCGTCATGTTAATGAAGAAGGGCATCACCGACATGGATGAGATGACGGCGGAAAGCCTGAAGGAAACGATGGGCATCACACCGCTGCAGATCATTGACATGAAGGGCCTGATGGGAGATAACAGCGATAATATTCCGGGTATTCCGGGGGTTGGCGAGAAGACAGCACTGAAACTGCTGAACCAGTACGGTACCGTAGAGAATGTACTGGCGGATGCGGATAATATCAAAGGGGCTCTCGGCAATAAGATCAGAGCCGGTAAAGAGAGTGCGCTTCTGAGCAAGAAACTGGCAACGATACGCCGGGATGTGGAGATCGATATCACTGCCGAAGACTGTGTTTTCAAGCCGGATTATGAAGATCTGATCCGTTTCCTGAACAGTCTCGGTATGCGTTCGCTGGTCAGCCGGTATGAAACGATGGTGACGGAGGAAGCTGAGCAGGAAGAAACAGCAGAGTTCGGTGTGCAGACCGTACATGTCTGTCCGAAAGAGATCATGCAGGGTCCTGTCGGTATTTATCTTGACGGAACGAATGATTCGTTCATGACCGCACAGCTTTACGGTCTGGCCATTACACAGGGTCTGCAGGCTGTATACATGACAGTTGAGGATGTGCTTAATGATGCAGATCTTTGCGCATTCCTGGCAGCGGAAGGACCTGTAAAGGCAGGCTTTGATATCAAGAGGGGCATGCACCTGCTGGATGGTACCGGAATCACTGTACACTTCAGTGATGATGTCATGATCATGGCTTCTCTGGCTGATTCTACGCTTACCAGTACCGATAAGATCATGAATAAGTTTGGTATGTTTACATCTCTCAAATACGAAGATGTATACGGGAAGACAAACAAACCAAAGCTCCCTGATCTGCAGGAACAGGCACTCTACAGCGGAGAAAATGCCAGGAATATCCTGCAGCTGTATACACAGACCGAAAGTGCGATCCGTGAATACGGCATGGAGAGCCTGTACCGGGATATTGAGATGCCGTTAACATATATCCTCTGTGATATGGAAACACGCGGTGTGCGCTGTGATGCCGATGTATTATCCGGTATTGCTTCGGAGATGCAGGGCAGGATCACTTCTCTGCAGGAAGCGATCTACCGGGAAGCAGGAAGAGTATTCAATATTAATTCGACAAAGCAGCTGGCAGAAGTACTCTTTGATGATCTCGGTCTTCCGGGAGGAAAGAAGCGCAGTACAGGTGCTGATGTTCTTGAGAAGCTGGCAGGGATCCATCCGATCATCAATGATCTGCTGTCCTACCGCAAGCTGCAGAAGATCTACAGCACCTATGCCGAAGGACTGCAGAAGTATATCAGCAGTGACGGCAGGATCCACACACTGTATAACCAGAGTGCAACCCAGACGGGCAGACTCTCTTCCAGTGAACCGAATCTGCAGAATATCAGTGTACGTGATGAACAGGGCAAGATCATCCGTAAGGCGTTCAAGCCTTCGGAGGGCTGTGTGCTGATCTCTTCCGACTATCATCAGATCGAACTGCGCATGCTGGCGCATATGGCACAGGAGGAAAGTCTGATCGAGGCTTTCCGGGAAGGTATCGATATCCATACAAAGACAGCGATGGATGTCTTTGGTGTCAGTGCGGAAGAGGTAACTCCGGAACTGCGGCGAAGGGCCAAGACAGTCAACTTCGGTATTGTTTACGGCATCAGCGACTTCGGACTGGCGGAACAGCTCGGTATCTCCCGCTATGAAGCAGGGCAGTTTATTGAATCCTATTATAGAAGTTACCCGAAGATCAGATCCTACATGGACAGAGTTGTACAGGAATGCCAGGAGAAGGGATATGTGACGACACTGTGCGGAAGACGGCGTGAGATTCCTGAGATCAGGGATAAGAACCGGATGGTACGTGAGTTTGGCAAGCGGGCCGCGATGAATGCACCGATCCAGGGCAGTGCTGCCGATCTGATCAAGATCGCCATGATCAACATTGATAAAATGATGAAAGAAGCAGGTGTCAGCTCAAAGATGATCCTGCAGGTACACGATGAACTGATCTTTGATGTTCCGAAGAATGAAACAGAACAGATGATAGAACTGATCACGAAGGGTATGACCGAGGCCATGTCTCTGGATGTACCGCTGACGGTGGAATGCTCCGTCGGCAGTGACTGGTATGAGGCCAAATAATGCCTGAGTTACCGGAAGTAGAAACGGTCGTCAGGACCCTTGAACAGCAGATCCGTGATGAAGAGATCCTGAAGGTGACGGTACGCTGGGCGAAGGCAGTCATCGGTGATCCCGATGTTTTTGCGGAAAGACTGCAGGGACAGCACTTCCGTTCCTTTGGCAGAAGAGGCAAGTACCTGATCTTCGGGATGGATGATCTGAGCCTGGTATCCCATCTGCGCATGGAGGGAAAATACTACATCCAGGACCCGGATGAACCTCTGAACCGTCACATTCATATTGTGTTTCAGTTATCGGGCGGTAAGGAACTGCGGTATCATGATACACGTAAGTTCGGAAGAATGGAG
>CADBMY010000108.1 GCA_902795905.1 uncultured Erysipelotrichaceae bacterium | reverse complement strand
GGTTCACTGAGATCACTGCCGATCTTGAATGCCAGCACCGATGTACCGTTGCGGGTAACGACATAGTTCTTCCCCTTTTCCAGCTTCCAGGGACGGTTCTCATCGAGGACCTCAAAGCCCTCTTTTGTTAACATGTTTCGGATGTTTTCAACAGCCTGAAAAGCACTCGGACTGTTCTGAATAAACGTAAGCATTTCCTTTGCCATGATAAGTACTCCTAACTGTGTTTATTGTACCTGTAAACAGACAAAAAGAAAACGTGCCGAAGCACGTGTTCCTGTGTGATTATTCTTCTTCCGTGATCGGACTGTCAACAGCGTTCTTTCTGACAGATTCGATACCGTTGAGAGCACTCTTCTTGGTCTTGTATCCTTCGCTGACAGCGACGATCTGTCCGTTCTTTGCCTTCAGACGGAATCTTGTCTCACCGGCTTTATCGGTATAGACTTCAAATTTCGGATTCTTCTTGACTTCGAATCCTTCAGCTGTCTGGTCTTCGACTTCGGCGATCGGTGCATTTTTCTGCACACTGGCGATACCGTTCAGACATGTCTTCTTTGTCTTGTAGACTTCGGATGTCGCAATAACTTCACCGTTAGTTGCCTTGAGATCGAACTTGATGCCTGTCTTCGTGTTTCTTACAACGAATTTACCCATGATTATATCCTCCGTAAAATTCTGTTAATCTCATTATAACCGCATTTTTTCACATGTGATCACAGTTTCTGCAGATAATCGTATATCTTTACCATCGCATAGGTATCAAGATAACAGTAGGACAGCAGCTGTTTTCTGTATTCCTGCTGTTCCTGCCAGTCCATTTCCTGCATGCGCATGAATGTACTGCTGGCTTCGGCACCGTTATGCACACCTTCAAGACTGTGGTAATCCAGCTCGGGATCATCGGGGAACAGGGCCGGCAGGACATACTTGATCGAGTAGGATCCCTGCATGGCAGAAGTATAGACAGACATGTTTCTGAACGGGATCATCTGATCGATGATGTGGTCATGGATATTCATCAGGTGATCATGCAGGTCGGGATAAAGCTCTGCCAGACGTTTGATCCTGCCCTTCTCAAAGCTCATGTTGTAGGTGACGATACAGACATCTTCGGGGATATCGGCACAGAGGTGTTCGGCTGCTGCGCGTCTTGGATCACCGCCCGCTTCTGCCAGGAACTCCTTGTGTTTCAGCTTACCGCCTTTTTTCTCGTAATAATGCAGAGAGTACTGGAAGACGATCTGTTCGTACGGGAAGGAATGATCATAGAGCGGTATGGCCGGCTGGAAGGTCTCAAAGTCCAGGAAGTACAGCGGATACGTATACTCCGAGAGATGCGCACGTACAGCCTCTTTATCGATCTGATCGGGCAGATCATGCAGGGCATGGCGGATCTGGGTCATGGCTTTCTTTGACAGGGTGCCGTCTTCCTCAAGATCCTCGTAGGATGTGATGCCGGACGTGTAGTACTTCAGCTTGGTGCGGAAAGTCACCCCCTGCAGATCAAAGACATTGGGATGGCCGAGAGACTCCGTGCAGTGTGCAAAGAAACCGCAGTCATACGGGGCATGACAGTTCTCCGAGACAGGAAGCTCCGGTTCCTTCTTCTGTACCAGATAGTCATCCAGATACTGCAGGTATTCTCTGACACCTTCCTGCATCTCTTTTACGGTATCGGTGATATTCTCCTGAACGAATAACTGCTGAAGATCCAGCTCTCCGATCCTTTCATAGCTGTTATTCAGATGTACAAGATATACTTCATCCACGGTAAAGCCTAGTCCGTTCAGTACATAATACTGGTAGGCCGCATCATCCTCGTAGATATCATGCATGGAGGTACTGCTTTTGACTTCGTAGATATTCACATGTCCGTTATGCTTGTTTCTCAGGATATCCACGCTGCAGAAACAGCCTTCATAGGAGAATGATGCTTCGGCAATGTGATCCGTATCTGTTTCCATCAGTTCGGATGTAATGCGGATCATCTCCTTCAGATCCCCGTACGGTACTTCCGTATACTCTCCGAACAGGCCCATAGCCAGATCACCGACTTCACTGCCGGTCTGCAGCACGGCTTCATTCATGACCGAATCATCGAACAGTTCAGGCTTATGGATACGCAGCCACAGCATCTTCGGACACTGTACGGCATTCGTATATCTTGATTTGGACAGATATGTTTTCATGACACATACTCCTTTCCGGCTGTACACTGTATGTGAAAAGAGGAACTGATATGAAAGAAGAAACGATACAGGCAATACAGAAATTCATTGCGGACAGAGACTGGGGTCAGTTCCACTCCCCTGCCGCCTTTGCACGTTCGATCAGTATCGAAGCCGGTGAACTGCTGGAGTGCTTCCAGTGGTCGGATACAGACTACGATCTGCAGGATGTCAAGGATGAGCTTGCGGATGTGCTGATCTACTGCACGGATCTGGCCGTGGCTCTGGGTCTTGACATGGATCAGATCATCCTGGACAAGCTGCGTAAACAGGCAGAGAAATACCCGGTCGAAGAGTTCCGCGGTACTTCCCGAAAGTATAACAGGTGATCATTACTGTACAGACCGGTGTACAGGCTTTCTTGTTCTGCCGTGTGCCGGTCTTTTATAATCTCCGTATTGTCTGTGAAGATACCGGTCGGGATCTGCCGGCAGATATACCTCAAGATCCTGCAGACAGCCTTTCTTTCCTTCACCAAACCATGTCTGTTCAAAACGCCAGGGGATACAGCCGATATACCCGTTGGACTGGAAACAGAATTTTCCGGGTTTTCGGAACCATCTGCATACATGTTCATACCAGGCAAGCAGAAAACGCACAGGGATATGTTTGCCGATCCTCATCAGGACCTCTGCGGCTTTCACCTTACTGCTGAGAGCTGTGTACTGATAACTCTCTCTGTCAAATGTACTGCGATGTCCCATTGCCAGCACATAGATACCCTGAATCAGGGAGGTCTGCAGACGATGAAGTAACAAACTGTCAGCACCATTTTCCAGAATGTAGATATCAAGCATCGGGTGTCCGGTATACGTGGTATCCACTTTCTCTTTTACTCTGTCAAACAGGGTATTCGGGGCTGTTTCCTCCATCCAGACCAGACGTGTCATGTAATCCAGAAAAACATCTTTGCCAAGCTGATCCGGATACAGCAGATGATACGCACTGCCTGCTGACCACTCTTTTTCAGCAATTTCCTTCAGGCGGTCATAGTCCTCCCTCGGCATGGCCACATCTGTATCATCATCCCACGGAATGAAGTCCCGATTCCGTATGACCCCGAGGGCACTGCCGCAGATCAGATAATAACGCAGCCCGTATTTCCCGCATACCCGGATCCATTCCTTCAGAATTGCTTTCTGCTGCCGATGAGCATTTTCCAGATACGCGGCCAGTGCCTGTTCTGCCGGACGCACATTCAGGATCTCTTCAAATGTACCGGCTTCCGTCAGTTCCTTCTCCATGAGCAGGAAATCATCTGCGGAGATCTTCAGTACGGCATGTCTGCCTGTCAGTTCTTTTGGGACGGTATAGATGATCTTGAGCCCCGTGGAATATATACGATCATCCCGCAGAAACATATTGCTCCAATGTGTTGTCCAAACCGCATTCTCCGCTGAAACAAGCCCAAATGTATTCCGCAGGTCCACTTCTTCCGGAACAGGAGAACCGAGATACCTGTATGTATAGGGATCATCTGCCCTGCCTGCACCTTCTTCGGGTTTATTTACAGGGCCGATATACTCCAGTTTTATACTCAGTTTACGGGATTCTCCGGATACTCCCAAACGTTCGGAACGTGTTGCTTTAGTGCATTGGATGACGATCTCGATTCCCTTGACAGATGCCAGAGCTTCTGCAGATTTTATTTTCATCATTTCATCGGGCATGGTCGGGATCGTATTCTGCCGCATGATGCGGATGTCTTTCTGTTTCTGCAGGCATTGCCATGTAGGTGCTGCCATAGCGCTGTTTAAGCCAGGCATCATAGTTTTCAGGTACCGGGATCATCATATCTTCAAACGGTATCCGGATCAGGTGTTTCAGATCTTCTGCAGGGAAACGGTTATGATTTCCTCTCCAAGAATAATATACCGCAAAGATCGTCAGGGTATCACTGTATCTGTGCTTTGTACACGCCTTTTTCAGGTCCTGACAGAGCTTCCGGTCCTTTCTGCATGAAGCCAGAATGTAGTACAGACTGAGCTTTTTCGGATCAGAGTCAATCAGGCGTCCGGCCCACAGCGGATAGCGTTTGGCATACAGCAGTCTCTGGAAAAAATAGACCAGTCTCTGCTGTTTCTTCTGTGATATTTCATCTCCGCAGTGATCCAGCGGGAAGATATCGATCCAGATTCCCTGACAGCACGTTTTCCCTTTGTTGAACCATTCTGCAGCAGTTGTCTCTGTATTTCTGAGCTTCATATAGCCGCCGTAAAAACATTCCGGGTCATTCTCCGGTGTCTGCAGGAAATACGGTTTCTCAAATACCTGCGGTGCGATCATGATCAGCTTGTCATAGTCTTCTCTCGGCATGGCAAGATCGATATCATCATCCCACGGAATCATCCCGTGATGTCTGACTGCCCCAAGCAAAGTTCCGAAAACAGCACAGTAACGCAGACCGTTTTCTGCACAGACTTGATCAAACACCTTCAGCAGATCCAGTTCTGCGGCCTGAACGCGCCGGTGTTTCTCCGTGTCCGCTTCTGTCTTTTCTCTTTGTGTCTGAAAGATCTGCGGGTACAGATCTGTCTGTCTCAGTGTTGATGTAAATACATTTTCTTCCTGAGCATATGCACGTTGTTTCTGTTCATTGATTTGAAAATGCTTATAAGCATCTTCCTGTGTCAGGACAGTGTTCAGCCGTGGATATTTCTGCCATGTATATCGTATTGCCCTGTACATGATAAAATCTGCCGGACAGTTATCTCTGGTAAATTCCTGATCAAAGAATATATATGTATGATCTGAGATGAAACAGTTTGCCGGAATCATGTCTATATATCCTTTCTGCAGGTATATCTCACCATTTCGTGTATTATGCACAGATGAACGCAGGATCTCCCTGTAAAGCTGTTCCAGGTATGATATGATCTGTTCTCCGGTGCTGTCTGCCAGAAGATCCACCAGCAGCGGCGCCTGTACACGCGGCATATACAGTTTATTCTCCCGGTATTCACTTTGTACGGTACGGATACCGCAGGCTTGCAGCTGTGCAAGATTCTCCTGCTGTTTCCGCAGCGAGTTGATTCCTTCAGGACAGAGGAACTGCTTTGTGACATGATCCGTATATACCACCGTTGCAAAACTGTGTTCTTTCTGTCTTTCTGCTGTGAGATATACATGCGTGATCATCGGTCCCGGTGTTTTCCTGCACTCCCACAGAAGATGATCTGCCATTGCAGGGAACAAGCCTTCTTCAGCAGCCCTGTACAGGCGTTCCTTTTCATCTGCAGACATGCTGAGTCTTTCCGAAAGCAGCATCTCCGGACTGTCATCATCAGTAAATACTTCCTGTATGAAACGCAGTGAAGGCAGCGGATAATACAGGCGTATATACGGAAAACCAGCATTTTCCAGAATCTTCCTGTATGTATCACGATCATAGCCGTCACCCGGTGTGCCGTCATATAAATGCCTGATCCCGCTGCTGTTGATCAGCCCTGCCAGCAGTACGCCATCTTCCTTCAGAAGATGCTGAAGTTCAGGCAGTACATTTGAGGGATCTTCTTTGACATCTCTCTGCATGTACAGGATACAGTCATAGCTTTCCCGTGGGTATGTGTATATGATGCTCAGCTCACTGCGATTACTGAACCTGTTCTTGATCACGGTCGTATCACCCTGACTGTTCAGCAGGATATCCGTATGCGCAAATCTCTCTGCCAGTCCTGAGGCCAGAGCTCCGCATTGATCCCCAAGTACCAGTGCCCTTTCATATCCGGCAAATGGATACCAGCTGAACAGAGTATGACGCAATGAGCTGAGATGATAAAAGACTTCCGCATCATCTCCGCGGATCAGTTCATCGTATTTTTCTGCCGGATACTTTGCGGTCAGTTCTTTGATCCTGTCTGTGCTGTTATTCTTCATGTGTGATCTCTTTAAAACACCTGTCCAATACTGCGGCTGTTTCCTGCCACCTGTATTTACCGGTAACATACTCTTTTGTTCCTGTACGGTACTGTTTCACGGTTTCAGGTTCATCCAGCAGCTTCTGCAGTTTTGCCTGTAAGTCTTCGCGGTTTTGTACATGAAAACTCATACCATGTCCGTTTATTACTTCCGCATTCTCCGCAATATCACTGACCAATACACAGCATCCGTGGGCCATCGCCTCCAATAAGGCATTGGACATTCCTTCAAGCATGCTGGGCAGAACAAACAGATAGCAGTTATCATACAGTGTACTAAGTTTCTCTGCCGGCTGATGACCGGCAAAGATGATTCTGGCATCACTGCCTGCCAGCTTCCGCAGTTCCTGATAATACCCTGTGCATCGAGGATCGGCACCGCCGGCAATCACCAGTTTCTTCGCTGTCGTGCAGGCACGGAATGCCTGTATGAGTGTATGCAGGCCCTTTTCCGGTACGATCCTGACGGCTGTAAGGAGATACTCCTCTTTGCTCAGATGCCACGTATTCAGAGCAGTATCATCGTCTGTCTGCACCGGCATGTCGATACCGTTATACAATAGATCGGGTCTTCTCCCGTATGTTTTTTCCGCATATCCCTGCATATTCTGACTGAGTACGAAACACCGGTCGGCCATGCACAAAGCTGTTTTTTCACCTGCTTTTAAATACCACGACGCAAACCTGCCCCACTTTTCACGCTGACTGTCATAACCGTGAATGATGCCAACACACGGCTTTCTGAAAAAGTGCGTAAGACGGATCATATTGCAGGGACCCGACGCATGATAAACAATAACGTCCGCATGGTGCAGGAGTGCATGAACAGTCGCTAAGAATGAATAGACCGGCACCCCGGCAGATCCTTTCGGTATCGATATATCCACAAGATGTATGCCCCGGTATTCTTTCTTTGAGGATTGTACATGACCGCGGTTATATACAGTTATTTCATACCCCAACTGTTTCAGATACACTGCCTGCATCTCCACAGTCTTCTCTACACCTCCGGCATTGGACGGAATTCTTTTGGCGCCGATCATGGCGATCCTCATGCGTTCTTCCTCCTGCATATGATGTTTTCAAGATACTCTTCAGATGACATTTCTCCTGTATCCATGCCCAGAGCCAAGCCCAGAACAAGCGCTATTCCGACAGCTGTCACATCCGAAAATGCCAAGGCACCGGTCGTCTCCAGCAGTTCATACATAAACGCACATATCGCCCCCATGTATACCCAGAGACTTTTATCACGTAATCTCTGAATCTTTACGAACAGCGAGAATACCATAGCCAGATATCCCGCGAGTCCAAGGAATCCGCTCTCGGCCATGATCATCGGCCAGAATGTATCACAGGCATAGGCCGGCCAGATTGGATCCATACCGAGCGTATGAATCATTCCGTACTGATAGTACAGCGGCGAGTAGAATCTCTGGGCTACTCTGGAGCCAAAAGTACCGGCACCGGTTCCGAACGGGAAGTTTTTTACTGCAATCTTCCAGCCATTATAAGCAAACTGTCCTCTGGCCATGGTCAGTGCTTCCGCCGAAGTATAGTAGCGGATAAACCGTCTTCCGCCAACGAGAAATGCCCCTGCCGTAAGCGCAAGCCCGTTCTTCCAGGAAAGCCTCTGTCCCAGCAGAATAAAGAAAACAAACATCATCAGGATGCACACAGTAAGACCAAGTATACGCAGACGCAGAGTCATGAACATGTTAAACAGCATACACGGCATAAACAGTACTGCTTTCTTTTGATACGGAACCAGCATACACAGAATACACAGGATAAACAGACTGTGCACCGCCAGGTATGTCGGGTGTTCATAAAAGATCTGTATACTGCCAAGACCAAACCGATATACCTGCCTTGGCCAGATATGCAGCGCCATATCTGCTATTACGGTTCCGGTCATAAAAACAGTAATGATTGCGGTGTGTGTAAAGAGATTATCCGCATGTCTGCCGAAGTCAAAATGCCTGAACACAAAGTAAAACGTACACAGCAGCATCCAGAAACGCATACTGTCAAAGATACTGAACAGCGTATTCATCCAGCTTTGATAATGATAATGACGATATCCGACTGTCAGGGAAAGACAGAATATCAAAACTCCGATCAGTGCCGGATCCTTCAGATATCTGCATACTGTCTTATACCGCAGCATATGATACAGAAGTAAAGGTATGCTCATCAGTGCAGTGATATTCAGGATACCGTAAAGAGAAGGCATGAAAGATACTTCTATGGGTTCTTCGAAAGTCAGAAAGTATACCAGAAGTGTCAGTAATACGGCTCGTATTCTGTCTGTAAACGAGTTTTGTCTGTTTCCTGTATCATTGTTCATGTTCACTGATTTGTCCTTGTGAAAAGATCATGCAGGATATCCTCCTGCATGATCTTGAACTACGCTCTGTAGCTTCTTCTCAGCATCCTGAAGATGTTGATGGCAGCTCCTGTACTGATCATAAGCATCAGTATCCACAGATTGATGTGGGTATTATCTCCTGTATTCGGCACTGACTGCGGCGGTGTCTTTCTCGGAGGATTCTCTGCCGGCGGGTTCTTCTTCGTCGTAAAGATGTTGGTGATCTCTGCCGAAGCCTGTCCGCCGCTCTTTACCGTGACCTTATTGCCTGAGTATTCGACCTTGAAGCCGATGACATCCGCAAGCGAACCATGATTCAGCTTTTTGCCGTCAGCATCTGTTTCCGCTACATAGTAGGTACCTTCAGGGATATCTTTAAACGTTGTGCTGGAGGATGAATTGCCGTCGATCGTTATACTCTGAATACCGGATACTCTGACGGTGCATTCCTTATCCGAGAACAGTGCTGCATGGACAGTGTACTTACCCTTGACTGTGACAGGTCCGCCTGTCTCATCATCCACCAGTTTCTTGGTGACAGTGACTTCTCCCGACGTCGGCTTATCGATAACATTGTTGATCGTAAGTTCGACTCCTGAATCAGAGTCATCCGTCACTTCAAAACTGAAACCATCTCCGTAATCCGGGATAAACTCTGTTCCGTCAGATAGTTTTCCTTTCTCAAGCAGTCTTCCGTTTGCGTCTGTCTCACCGATATAGTAAGTTCCGTTAGGCAGGCCCTCAAGAATTACCTTATTTGAAGAAGCATTCTTGATCGTCAACTGCTGTATATCGATGTTCTCTATCCTCTGCGTACGTGCTTCATCACTGAATAACGCGAAGTAGAATGTTTCGTTATCTACTGTCTTCTCTGCTTTTGTCTGACTGTAAATGAGCTTCTTTTCGATCGTCAGTGTTCTCGGTGTATTGGTCACCTTATACAGAATACCGTCGGAATCATCAAAGACATTAATATCTGCAAGAACAGACGACGCAAGTGAAGTGACATACGACTGCGACATTCCTGCATCATACCAGCGCAGCGCAATAAACGGCCAGGGCGGAGCAATAAATCTCAAGGCTCCGGAACGCATATCCGGGAATAACGCTGTGGGAGGAGTAAATACGGCTGAGGCAGGTTTAATACCGAATGAACTTACATAGTATTCAAGCTGAAAGTCATAATAGTTTACCGGACGTTTTTGTATTCTGTTATACATTCCGACCGTTCGAATAACTGCACGGTCAGTCACCGAAGATTTTACATAACCGGCAATATAATCATTTTCAGGATCATCTGTCAGGAACGGTCCTTCATATTTGATTGCCAGATATTTTCCGGTCTTATCATTCTTGATCAGAATCGCATCGAAATCTCCGAATTCGTCACCTTGCCCGGGGATAAGACTCGGATCTCCGCTGTATACCCAAACATTTCTAAAGGTATGCCCTACTGTTGTCCACTTCTGATACTCATCATCCGGATCAAAGGGCTTTACTTCAACTTTATCCCCGACTACCGTCAGAGCCATCTTTGCGCTTTCACTGAGCAGGATATACTTACTGCTGAAGATCAGATCTTTTACTTCAGCACCAAGTTCCAGATACTTACTGCTCTTTTCGTCGTCATACTTCGCCTTGTATCCGTTGACTGCAGTTTCCTTTACCGTATACTTGATCGTCTGCGGGCTGCCGTCTTTTTCATAATGCGTATATTCCGGCAATCCCCTGATCACATCTTCCCACGGTGTATCCGAAGTGCTGCTCAGTTCTTTTGTACGGTCTGTTTCTTTTCCGTCCGCATATACTGTTACGGTCACCTTGTCATCTTTATGACTAGCTGTGATCTCATCACTAGTATTTCCTTCGGCATCTGTCCAGATCTTTTTTACCGGGATCTGCAGTAAAGGCACAGGAATCGTCTCATAGACCTTCTGTGAAGTATCATTGGCTGTTGTCAGGACGATATTTGCGTCCAGCGGTGCATTTGCCAGCGTGATCGTAAAGTTGCCTTCTTCATCCACTTCCTGTGTACCGATCTTTGCCTTTACCGTTCCTACAGACAGCATGAGGCTTTCTGTGATCTTTGTCAGATACGGTTCCTCATTCCCCTTCAGATCAAACAGATCACGATCCAGTTTTCCTTTGATCGTTATGGTAGCACTGTCATCCGTGACATTTTTCATTTCAACGTCAAACTTTTCTACGACAGGTTCCGGTATCGGCGGCTTTTTTTCCAGGATAACACTGATGAAATAAGGGATTCTATGTTCAGCGGAATAGTTGCTGCCGGACGTAGATTCCACGAACTCATACTGACCCGTAATGTAATTCCAGCGCCTGGTCATCAGCTTTCCGGATTCCCGTTTTACATGTTCAAAAGAGAGAGGTTTATAAACATAGTCATACGTATCGGTATCATAATTATATCCACCGTAATGCGTTGTACCGTCATCTGCAGTCCCGGTAAAGCCAATATCAAGTTCATCTCTTTCTTTATTCCATTTAAGGATAGGATATATGCCGATATCACTATAATTCGGTATATATAAAGAATTGTATGTCGTTGGTCCGAGACCGATCTTTACCTGACCCTTTCCTGACAGAATCTTCGGTTCATTCAGCGTATAATCAGACTGATTTACCGACAGGCGGAAAGTGACCGGATAATAGCGCTGATCATCCGGCCAGAGTGTGACATCCCAATACGGAGGATCGTTCCAGTCCGCAAATGTCATCGGCGCATCGTTATAATCACTGTAATAATAGGGCTGATATGTCAGATGATCCGACGTTGTGGAAGGAATATCAATATTGCCTCCCTTGACCGAAGCATGTACTACGATGCGCTTTTCCTTGTTGTCTTCCGTAGCCACATAGACAAAATTCGGTTTCCCGTTGTCTCCGCAGGGAAGATAATACATGATATGTGAGTAAGGAATATTAGATTCAGAATCAACAGGGAATTCATCATAACAGATACATTTACCATCCCTATAATGGTGATGTCTTTCGATACCTCCGTAAAATGCCGTCCAGATACCGCTTGATCCCTGTCCCGATACACGTGCATATTTCTTATACTCCGGGTTTATTCCGTTGAAGGTTACCGTAATAAGGTACTCTTTATCCTTCTCCATGATGAATTCATTCGGTGTGACAACCCTTCCTTCCACATTGCCGGATGGAAGAGAATGGAATGAGAAAAGGGTATTCCCGTCAGGATCTGTCAGCACAGTATCCATGGAATCTGCCACGTAATAGTTTGTATTATTTCTGCCGTAGCTGTTCATCATTGCTTGAACTACAGAATAGTAATCGGTACGGTTAGGATGAACCTTCATCTGATATACAAGTGTTGATCCATCAGCAGCAGAAAAAATATCTGTATTCTCTATGTATTTATAATAGGCGTATTCTCCGCGCGTATCCATATCCCAGTCACTTACAGTGATCGGTTCCGGGGCACCTAAAAGACCTTCTTCACGGTTCTCTTCTGCAGGTTCTTCTGCTTCTTCTGACGGCTCTACGTCTTCCTCTGCGGACTGTCCGTCTGTCTCTGAAGGTTCTCCGGAAGCTGCAGGGGTATCCTGCTCTTCTATTACCTCAGTATTCGCAGGAACTTCTGTGGCTTTCTTTGTCTCTTCAGCAGGTACAGCCTGCTCTCCGGCAGGTTCTGTTTCTGCAGGTTCATTATTATCACTGCCGGCTGTTTCTTCCGGTTCTTTTGTATCGGCTTTCTCTGTGAGAGCTGTATCTTCGCCGGAGCCTTCTACCGGCACTTCGCCGGCTGTTTCTTCCGGTTCTTTTGTATCGGCTTTCTCTGCGACAGCTGTATCTTCGCCGGAGCCTTCTGCCGGCGCTTCATCAGGTAATACTTCACCGGCTTTCTCCGTTTCGCCTGTATTCTCATCCGATGCCGTAATTACGGTAGGCATACTGTTTCCCAGAAAGAATACGAAACCCATCAATACAACCAACAGACTTCTCAGCATTTTATTCATGTCACTATACCCCACAGTGTTGCGCTGAAAAACCGCAATACGCACTCACTCACGAATAGTATAGAGCCATCGAAGTGTGAATGTCAATTTAGTATTCAGGATGTCTTGTTTTGTTTTTTTACGATGTCATTCAGTATTTTTTTGGCTTCACGAAGTGCTTTTTGTCGGATCTGTTCTGCTTCAGCACCGTCCTGTTCATCGGAAGATATACAAAATTCAGGGCCGTCCTTACCGTAGCAGGTTACAGTAAGCTCAGGCGTAATTATATAACGCTCCAGGTCGATATACTGTTCATACAGGATGTTACTGCTGTTATATGCATAGATCTCACCGTCACTGCCTGGATTCATATAATTGATCCCGCAGTAGAAGCCGGTCAGTGTAAACGGACTGACCTGTGCAAGCATTGACTGAACAGATCCGGAAGCATGAAAATCCATGAAAGCATAATTTCCTGCTATCCTAAGACCGGTCTGTGCAAGATACCGGTGATAATTACAGCGGTTTTCTGCAGCCGTACGGCAGATATCATCTATATGTTCCTGCAGGATCTCTTCCAAGTTCTTCCCGGTCTCATCCGTCAAGCCGAATCGTTTGAG
>CADBMY010000107.1 GCA_902795905.1 uncultured Erysipelotrichaceae bacterium | reverse complement strand
CTGCAGGTCGGGGCGATCAATGCATCATACGTATCCAGACAGGCATACATGTGTTCACTGATCAGGCGGCGTACTTTGCGGGCCTTGTGGATATAACTGTCATGTTCAAGTGCCCACATGCCTGCCGTAAAGCGCTGTTTGGCTGCTGTCCCAAAGCCTTCCGTACGTGTATGCAGATCACCTTTGCCAAGCCGGAGATGGGCCTGTACGCCCTCGCTGTTGGCAATCAGGCTGTAGACCGGACGGATGGCTTCCATCAGTTCGTCTTCCAATGTAAACATGAATACTTCCGCACCCTGTTTCCAGAGAAATCTCAGGATCTGCGAAAACGCCTCACGAATCGCCGGTGTCCTCTCTGCCGCATACGCATTATCGAATACCGCAATCCTTTTTCCTTTCAGGGAAAGATTCTTTGTAAGATACTCCGGGACCGGACAGGCAGAGGATGTCGGATCGCCTTCATCTTTCCCTGCCAGGATCTGCAGAGCTGTGCGGGCATCCTGTATATTGCGGGTGAAGTATCCGACATGGTCAAGACTTGCGGCATAGGGAATCACTCCCCGGCGCGAGATCCTGCCATAGCTTGGCTTTACCCCGACGATACCGCAGTAGGATGCCGGCCTGCGTATACTGTCGCCGGTATCCGTACCAAGGGCTAAAGGAACGATACCGGCTGCTGTCAGCACAGCAGATCCGGCAGAGGAGCCTCCTGCCGTCCGTTCCCTGTCCCACGGATTATGTACAGGACCGGTAAAACAGGTCGTACCGTAGGCACCCATGCTCAGCTCATCCATCGCTGTCTTGGCAATGATCGTTATACCTGCCTTCTTCAGTCTGCGTACTGCTTCCGCATCCTCCTCCGGGATGTTTTCCGCCAGTATACGTGATCCTCCTGTTGTGCGTATGCCGGCTGTGTCGAAGTTATCCTTGACCGCTGCCGGCATTCCCTCTGTTCCGGGAATAAACGTGATCACCGCACCCAGTTCTTCCTGTGCTCTGTATGCCCTGTCCAGTGCTTCAGCCGCTGTCTGCGTGCTGATCAGAGACGGATCATGCACAGCTGTCTTCGTATCGTGAAAAGACCCTGTCTCCGGCAGGATCATTTCCTCAGCATCTTCTGTATCGATACGGTCAAGCAGGGCGAGCTGTTCTGAAAAAGAGACATACCAGTCTTCCATGGCTCTGACTTCTTCTTCATTCAATTCAAATCCTGCTTTCTGTGCAAGTATTCTGAAATTGTCTCCGTCCATACTACCTCATTACCGATTCTACGATACGTACAAACTCTTCTTCTGTCATCGTCGTTACACCGAGCTGCTGTGCCTTTGTCAGTTTCGAGCCTGCCTCGGTACCGTAGATCACGTAATCGGTTTTCGCAGATACACTGCCGGACACCTTGGCGCCAAGGCTCTCCAGGACTTCCTGTGCCTGTTTCCGTGTATACTGCGCAAGCGTACCGGTCAGCACGCAAGTCTTGCCTGTAAACGGACTCTCAAAGGTCTCCCCCTTGATCACATTCATGTTTACACCGTCTTTTTTCAGTTCTTCGATCATGGCCAGATTCTTCTCATCGCGGAAGAATGTCACGATCGCTTCGGCAGTGATCAAGCCGATATCCGGGATCTCTGTCAGTTCCTGCTGGTCTGCTGCGATCAGGTTATCGATCGTCTCGAACCTCTTGGCCAGAATATCCGCAGCCTTCTCACCAACCTGTCTGATACCGAGACCAAACAGCAGTCTTTCCAGTGAATTGGCTTTGGAAGCTTCGATACCGCCGATCAGGTTCTCATAGCTCTTGACCCCGAACTTATCCAGGGCGATAATCTCCTCCCGGTGTGTATACAGTTTGTATATATCCTCTACGGTATTCAGCCAGCCCTGTTCGTGGAACTGTTCAACTTTCCGCTCACCGAGGCCGTCGATATTCATTGCGTTTCTGGACGCAAAGTGGGCGATCGAACTGACGACTCTGGCCGGGCAGTCCGCGTTCATGCAGTAGTGGGCAGCTTCATCCTCAAACCTGTGCAGCGTACCGCCGCAGACAGGACATACTGCCGGCCATACATACGGGATCTGGGTGCCGTCTCTGTGCTCAATGACCGGACGGATGACCTCCGGAATGATATCTCCGGCTTTGTGTATGACAACATCATCACCGATGCGGATATCCTTGTCCCGGATCATGTCTTCGTTGTGCAGAGTCGCAGCCTGTACCTGTGTGCCTGCCAGTCTGACCGGTTCCAGAACAGCATTTGGTGTGACCTTGCCGGTTCTGCCGACCGTCAGTACGATATCCTTCAGCTTTGTGATAGCCTGTTCAGCCGGGAACTTGTAGGCGATCTCCCACTTCGGTGTCTTGATCGTATAGCCGAGTCTTTCCTCGGTAGCGATATCATCTACCTTGATGACCATGCCGTCGATCGCATAGGGCAGATCGTCGCGTACCGCTGCTGTCTCTTCAATAAACCGGATGATCTCTTCGACATTGCTGCAGAGGCGGTTGGCAGGATTGGTGCGGAATCCCTGTTCTGCGATCCATGCCAGACTGTCGGAATGACTCGCAAAGCCCAGCTCCTGGGCTGCCGGCACATAGTACCAGATCGCATCCAGACTGCGGGAAGCCGCTGTCTTCGTATCCAGCTGACGCACCGATCCGGCTGCCGCATTGCGGGGATTGGCAAATAACTGCTTCCCTTCCGCTTCCTGTTTCTGGTTCAGTTTCTCAAATGCCGCTTTCGGCATATAGACTTCCCCGCGCACTTCGAGATCACCCATGTAGTCGATCTCCATCGGCAGCGAACGGATCGTCTTCACATTCTCTGTGACATCTTCACCGACATCGCCGTCACCGCGGGTCACTGCCTGCGAGAATCTGCCGTCACGATAATGCACCGACATGGCAAGACCGTCGATCTTGTATTCAACACTGTAGCTGACCTGACCGACCGCACTCTCGACACCGGCGCACCATGCCCGCAGTTCATCGTAGCTGAAAACATCGCCCATCGACAGCATCGGTCTTGTATGAGCAACCTTGTTAAAGCCTTCAAGCACCGTACCGCCGACTCTCTGTGTAGGACTCAGGGAATCATAGTATTCCGGATGATCTCTTTCCAGATCCTCCAGTTCTCTTAACAGAATGTCATATTCGGCATCACTGACCGTCGGTGCATCCAGCACGTAGTATTCATATCCATACCTGTTCAGCAGCTTGCGCAGCTCCAGGATCCTCTTCTCAGCATCCATAAGAAAAGCCCTCTTTCATATGTACCTATTATACATCAGAGAGCTTTTATTATTTGATTATTCGGCAGGTGCTTCCGGCAGAAGAATATCCACCCGGAAGAGATCACCGTCTACCGTGATCTCCAGTTTTCCCTTCTGGATCTCCGCAAGACTCCTGGCAATATTCAGTCCCAGTCCGCTGCCTTCGGTATGTCTGCTTTCATCACCGCGGACAAAGCGTTCCGTCAGTTCATCGGCACTGATATTCAGGGGATCACGTGAGATGTTCTTCATCGAGATACGGACCATCCCATGCTCATCTCTGCGGGCATCCAGGTATACTCTGGTCGAAGGCATTGCGTACTTGATCACATTGGAGAAGAGGTTGGACATGATCCGCCACAGCAGTCGGCCATCCGCCATGACCCTTAGATCTTCATCCGCGATATTCGTGATCAGGTGCAGATCTCCCTGCTCCAGCTTCTCCTGATATTCGGCAGCCGACTGGTCGAGGATCTCCCTGACTCCTGCCGGAGCGATATCCGCACTGATATTGCCTGTGGAAGCCTTGGAAGCTTCAACGATATCTTCGGTCAGTCTCTTCAGCTTGGCAGACTGTCTGGCCAGGACTTCGAGGTACTCTTTCTCCTGTTCATCAGTATGTTCCTTCTGCAGAAGATCCACATAGTTAATGATGGACGTCAGCGGGGTCTTGATGTCATGGGAGACATTGGTGATCAGTTCGGTCTTCATCCGCTCCGAGCGTATCTCCTTCTCGAGAGCGATCTGCATACCGCCTCCGATCTCATTCAGGCTGCGGGCATGCATACGCATCGGTCCGATCATCAGCTTCATCTTCTCATCGCTGATCCGGTAATCAGGCTCTCCGCCGGTCAGCTTCTCTCCTGCCAGAAGCAGTTCTCTGCCGGAGAAGGCAGCAATGATCACGTATACGAATGCCGCAATGTCAGTCAGAAACATGATGAATACAGCTTCCGGTTCCGTGTGAAAGATCAGACAGATGACCCGGATGACCATCCATGCCGCGACGATCAGTGCCGTACGCCATACAGCCGGGATCATATTCACAAACTTCCTGCACCACGCAAGACCTCTGCAGATCCACGAATTCTGCCTGAAGACATGTCCCTTCAGCCTTCTTGCCGTAGACATCAGGAAGGCATAGATGATCAGTGAACCGGCCATCATGACCGCAATGATCGCCAGCAGAGTCAATCTCAGTTCGGTATATCTTACTTCAAGGATCGCAGACGAAGCAGCCCCGGCAGTGAAAACACCGAACGCTGTGACAGCCGCAAACAGCTCCCAGGGCACACTGTCGATCCATAACAGGTGAATACCCTCCACACCCTCGGCATGACCTGCCGCAAGGAACGCAAACAGCAGCACCAGTGCCATCAGCACCGCCAT
>CADBMY010000106.1 GCA_902795905.1 uncultured Erysipelotrichaceae bacterium | reverse complement strand
GTTAACGGCCTCGGCACTGGCTGTACAGGCAGGTATCCCGAATGCGTCCGACAGTGTGGATATGAGCATGTATAAGGAGAGTATTCCTGAAGAAGTCGTACTGGGCAGTACGGTATTCGGCAGAGTGCTTCCGGATCAGAAGAAAGAGATGATCGGGATCCTGCAGAATCATGGTCATCATGTGGCGATGGTCGGTGACGGTGTCAACGATGTCATGGCGCTCAAGAAGGCGGAAGTAGGCATCGTCATGGGCAGCGGTGTGCAGGCAGCACGTGATTCCGGCAATATCATTCTTCTGGATAATGACTTTGCGCATGTGCCTGGTATCGTCAATGAAGGCCGAAGGGTGATCAACAATATCGGCAGAGCTGCTTCGATGTATCTGGTAAAGACAGTATTCTCGTTCCTGTTATCCATGTATGTGATCTTTCTGGGACGGGATTATCCTTTCCTGCCGATCCATCTGTCTTTGATCAGTGCTTTCGGTGTCGGCATTCCGACATTCCTGCTGCAGATGGAACCCAGCTATGAGAGGGTCAAGGCGAACTTCCTTTCACGGGCTTTCCGCAATGCCCTGCCTACGTCTCTGATCGTCTTTATTGCTGCGCTGGCGGTCGATCTTCTGAAAGAGCAGCTGATGCTGAGTGCTGAACGTGAGAATACGATCATGATCATTATGACAATGTATGCGTATCTGTATACACTGTTCAAGGTATACTTCCCGCCGGACAGAAAGAGGGCTGCCGTGATCCTGTGCATGGGCATTGGTCTTGCCTGCGGATTGGTGGTGCTGGCACCGATCCTGCATGTACAGATGAGAGTATCTGATCTTCTTGTCATCCTGCCGGCAGGTGTCATTGTGCCGGTGCTGATCGCTCTTGTGACAAAGCTGCAGGAAGCGGTTGTCAGGGAATACAGAAAATATCGTCATCGCGTGATATTTGATTGACTCGTCATGACGGTTCTAGTATAATCTACGTGTTATCAGACCTTTTTGTGTGGTCGGTAACCGCTTGGAGAAGGGTTTTAAGTACTTCGGTCCCCTTAACAGCGCGTCTTAAGATAATACAGGAGGTGTTTGATTATGTATGCAATTATCGAAACAGGCGGAAAACAGTTAAAAGTAGAAAAGGGACAGAGCATCTTTGTTGAGAAGCTTGCCGGAGAGCCCGGTGATGAGATCGTTCTCGACAAGGTCTGCCTGATCTCCGACAGTACTCTCAAGGTTGGTACTCCTTACATTGAGGGTGCAAAGGTTACCTGCAAACTGGAAAAGCAGGGCAAGGAAAAGAAGATCCACATCTTCAAGTACAAGCAGAAGAAAGGTTCTACCCGCCGTCGTCAGGGTCATCGTCAGCCTTATACAAAGCTGCTTGTTGAAGCAATCGAAGGTTAATGATCCGCGTCAGCATCAAACGGCGCAATGGTATAGAAAAGATCAGCGTAACAGGGCACGCGGATGCGGCCGCATACGGAGAAGATCTGATCTGTGCCGGAGTCAGTTCGATCGCATTCGGACTATGCAATGCTTTGGATGAGATGAAAGCATCCGCGGATATTAAGATCAAAGAGAACAGTATAGAGATCCGCACAGACAGTAAAGATGCTTTGACTCAGACTATTCTTGAGACCGGTTACTATCAGCTGAAAACAGTCAGCGACCAGTATCCGGAAAATATGAAAATAACGGAGGTGTAAAACAATGAAATACACATTAGATATTCAGTTCTTCGCAAGTAAGAAGGGTGTTTCTTCCACAAAGAACGGACGTGATTCCGCAGGCAGAAGATTAGGTGCTAAGAAAGCAGACGGTGAATTTGCTTCTGCAGGTTCCATTATCTACCGTCAGAGAGGCACAAGGATCTATCCCGGAAAGAATGTTCAGCGCGGCGGTGATGACACACTGTTCGCTACAGCAAACGGCATCGTTAAATACGAGCGCTTGGGCAAAGATAAAAAGCAGGTTTCTGTATATCCTGAACAAGCATAGTTTGTCTTCCGAAGCTCCTGTCGATCAGGGGCTTTTTTGAAGAAGAGGTATAAATGATCGATCTTATTACGATTAAAGTGAAAGCCGGAGACGGCGGAAAAGGTTCCGCTGCTTTTCGTCATGAGAAGTTCTATCCCAACGGCGGTCCTTTCGGCGGTGACGGCGGACATGGCGGAAATATCTACTTTGAGGTGGATACCAACGAAACAACACTGTCCAAGCTCAGATTTACCAGGAATGTCAAGGCCGGCAACGGCGGCGACGGCATGACTAAGAAGATGCATGGTAAAGACGGTGATGATGTAACGATCAAGGTACCTTTGGGGACGATGATCAGAAACAAGGCTACCGGTGATCTGCTGGCAGATCTGACCAAGCCCAAACAGATCGTTCTGATTGCCAGAGGAGGCAAGGGCGGACTCGGCAACGTGCATTTTGCGACCAGCCGGAATTCAGCGCCGGATTATGCTCAGCCCGGACAGCCCGGAGAAGCACTCGAGCTGCAGATCGAACTGAGACTGCTGGCGGATGCGGGACTGATCGGTCTTCCTTCCGTCGGCAAGTCAACATTCCTGTCTGTAGTAACAAACGCAAAGCCGCAGATCGCTGCATATCACTTTACGACCCTTGAACCGAATATCGGTGTTGTTACGCTGCCGGATGAGAGAAGCTTTGTGCTGGCAGATATGCCGGGACTGATCGAAGGG
>CADBMY010000105.1 GCA_902795905.1 uncultured Erysipelotrichaceae bacterium | reverse complement strand
TGATGAATTCATCGATCAGTACAGAAATACCGGCGGTTTTGACATCATCGGTTCCGGCAGAACAAAACTGGAAACACAGGAACAGTTTGCTGTTGCGGCAGACGTATGCAAGGCACACGGCATTACCGCGATCGTGATCATCGGCGGTGATGATTCCAATACAAACGCTGCGGTACTTGCAGAATACTTTGCGGCACACAAGACCGGCGTACAGGTCATCGGCTGCCCGAAGACGATCGACGGCGACCTCAAGAACGAGGATATCGAGTGTTCATTCGGTTTTGATACATGTTCAAAGACATACAGTGAACTGATCGGCAATATCGAAAGAGATGCCAACTCCGCCAAGAAGTACTGGCACTTCATCAAGGTCATGGGCCGTTCGGCTTCGCATGTTGCACTGGAGTGCGCACTGCAGACACAGCCGAATATCTGCCTGATCTCCGAGGAAGTTGCGGCGAAGAAGATGTCCCTGTCACAGATCGCTGACTATATCGCAGATTCCGTCTGCGCAAGAGCTGAGAAGGGCATGAACTTCGGTGTAGCGATCATCCCCGAGGGTGTTGTTGAGTTCGTTCCCGAGTTCTCTGTTCTGATCCAGGAGATCAATGAACTGCTCGCCGGCAGTAAGGCAGAAGACTTCAACAAGCTTGCGACATGGGCTGAGAAGTATGCCTTCATCGAAAAGGGCCTGACAAAGGAATCCATGGCTGTCTTCGCGATCCTGCCGCAGACGATCCAGCAGCAGCTCTTCCTCGAAAGAGATCCGCACGGCAACGTACAGGTATCTCTGATCGAATCCGAGAAGCTGTTCTCCGCGCTTGTCAAGGCAAAGCTGGATGAGAGAAAAGCAGCCGGTACATATCACGGCAAGTTCAGCCCTCTGCATCATTTCTTCGGTTATGAAGGCAGATGTGCATTCCCGTCCAACTTTGACGCAGATTACTGCTACTCCCTGGGCTACAATGCATTCATGCTGATCCAATACGGCTATAACGGATATCTGTCCAAGATCGCCAACCTGTCCAAGCCTGCCGAGGAATGGACAGCCGGCGGTATGCCCATCACAAAGATGATGAACATGGAGAGAAGACACGGTGAAGACAAGCCGGTCATCCGCAAGGCTCTGGTAGAGCTTGACGGCAAACCGTTCAAGTACTTCGAAGCACACAGAGATACATGGGCAGAAGAGACATGCTACTTATATCCGGGTGCGATCCAGTACTACGGACCTCGCGAAGTCTGTGATCTGACAACCAGAACACTGGCTCTCGAAAAGGAATAACACACGAAGGAGACACACAAATGTCTCCTTTTCTTTATGCCTGAAATCTCCTAGAATAATAGTTGGAGGATACAACAATATGAATCTTGAACATATCCAGAAGATCATTGATGAGGCAGGACATATCCGTGTCAGTGCCACCAGAGAAGAGTATGAAACCGCAGAATACCTGGTCAGAGAGTGCGAAGCGATGGGTATTCCGGCAAGGATCGAAGCTTTCCCCGTCCCGGTGACGGAGATCCACGAGGCACATCTCTGGGCAGACGGAACCGAGATCCCCTGCACGGGATATGAACTGTGCGGAAGCGGCACCGTGGAAGCACCGTTAGTCTATCTGCCGGCGGTAGATGCAGTCGGACTGACAAAGGTAAAGGACAGGATCGTCCTGCTGGATACCCGTATTACAACATTTGATTACCAGGATATGCTCGATGCCGGAGCCCTTGGCTTTATCACCTATGACGGTGATGTGAAGTGGCCCGACAGGGATATCGATCTGAAGGAATTAAGATCATTTACAGCTCTCGGCAGGAAGGTACTGTGTGTCAATGTCAATGCCAAGGATGCCGTCGAGCTGGTTAAGGCACTTCCGGTCGTGAAGATCAGTATTGAGCAGACCGAAAGTGAAGGTGCGTCACATAACGTGATCGCGGAGATTCCCGGGAAGACGGATGAGTGGATCATTCTGTCTGCACATTATGATTCGAGACCGACATCTCCGGGTGTCTATGATAACCTGACAGGATGTATCGGTATTCTCAGTATTCTGGAAGAACTGAAGAAGACAGCACCCAACCGTTACGGTATCCGGGCCTGCTTTGTCGGCAGTGAGGAGAGAGGTCTGCTTGGCTCCAAGGCCTATGTACGCGACCATGAACAGGAGCTGGCTAAGGCAGTGCTGAATATCAACATCGATATGATCGGTGCGATCATGGGCAGACTGGTCGGTGCCTGCAGCTGTGAGC
The DNA here is from genome assembly GCA_902795905.1 of uncultured Erysipelotrichaceae bacterium. Classification (GTDB taxonomy): domain Bacteria; phylum Bacillota_I; class Bacilli_A; order Erysipelotrichales; family Erysipelotrichaceae; genus Bulleidia. The sequence continues at coordinate 5,020 of CADBMY010000105.1, read as the reverse complement.
AGAGTGCGGTGGAGCTGATCAGGGCATATGCACTGGAACAAGGTGTAAGCATCAGAGTCATGCAGAGAACGATGTCCAGTGATTCCTCGGCATTTGCGGATAAGGGTGTGCCGGCGATCTCGTTTGGCAAGATGGCTCCGCATTCACAGGCGGTCATCCACTGCCGCTATGACACGAAAGACGTTGTCTCCGCTAAGCAGATCCAGGAAGATGCGGCATTTATCACCGGCTTTGCGTCAAGGCTGGCCAATGCGGCCGTACTGCCGATCAGCCGTAAGATCCCCGATAATATCAAAAAGTCACTGGATGAGTATTTCTTCCGGGTCAGAAAGAGTGAACAGGCATGATGTACGTAGATCTGAGAGATGTCATAGACGGTATCGACCGGACTTCACCGGATGTGCGTTACTGCTACAGAGTGACGGATGAGAAGGTGCTGCCGGTAAATGAAGCGGGTGACGGGATGACGATCCTGCTGCCTGATCACAGGGATATTGATGACTACGGTCTGATGGCAGACTTCATCGAAGAGAAGACAGACGGCGAGGCAAAGGAGTGGCTGAGCAACGCGATCCGCGGCAAGGGTGCCTTCCACCGTTTCCGGGTCACCCTGGAGCGATTTGATCTGCTGGATACCTGGTATGACTATCAGGACGCAGAACATAGGATGCTGGCAATTGAATGGTGTGAAGATAACGGCATCATCTACGAGGAATTTGCCCGGGATCCTGAAGATGAAGAGAATGTCGTACAGGTATCGAAGGAACCGCCGAGAGTAACGGCGATCACCGGCAGGAATGTGAATAACCTGATCTTCATGAATCAGGCATACCGTAAGGAAAGGAAGATCCCTGATCCTGAAAGTGATGAGATCACGGCTGAGGGAAGCCAGGATATCCTGGAGGGGTATCTTGAAGACGGCAAGGTCATCTTTGCGGTAAGTCTTTCCGGTTTCTACGTTGGCTATGCAGTACTGGATACAGAGCGCGGGTATGTGCCTTTTGAGATCTTTGTGCGTCCTGAACAGAGACGCAAGGGTTACGGAGGCATGTTACTGCGGAAGTGTGAGGCATATGCGAAAGAAGAGGGTGATGCGGAACTGACCGTACATCTGAATATGCCGGAAGTAAAGTTTATGCGTTTCCTGAAGAAGTATGGATATGATGCCCTGGCCGGGATCGATATCCGCAAGGCAGATCAGGCAGAAGAACTTGGTGCGGAGTATGTCTTTGGAAATCAGATCCTGAGGGGCAGGAAATGAGCACGAGAAGAGTAGGAAATGATCTGACCCAGGGTGCGATCCTGCCGCAGTTATTACGGTTTGTACTGCCGATGCTGCTGGCCAATATCGTTCAGCAGCTCTACAACACCGTGGATATGATGGTCATCGGGCGCTTTGTCGGCAGTACCGGTACCGTGGGTGTATCTACAGGCGGTGAGGTGGCGACACTGATCACGTTCATGGCAACAGCGTTTGGCAGTGCAGCGCAGATCTACGTGGCACAGCTGACGGGAGCCAATGACCATGAGTCGGTCAGCGGGACGATCATGACGAGCTTACTGTTCATGTTTGGCCTTTCGATCGTATGCACGGTGATATGTCTTGCCTGTTCGGGGTTATTCCTGAACTGGCTGAACTGTCCGCAGGAAGCCTTTGGTCAGGCATATAAGTACATGATGATCGTATCCCTGGGACTGCCGTTTATCTTTGGCTACAACATGGTATGCGGCATTCTCAGAGGCATGGGTGAGACGAAGAGACCGCTGTTATTTGTGACGATTGCGGCAATTGCGAATGTCTTCATGGACCTGATGTTTGTGGCATGGATCCCGCTGGAGGCAGCCGGTACGGCAATTGCGACCGTGACAGCCCAGTTTGCCTCGTTTGCGGCAGCGATGATCTACCTGTACCGTATGCAGGACAGCTTTGGCTTCAGGCTGAGCCTGAAGGAGGCGAAGATCGAGAGAAGGCATCTGAACGTACTGCTGAAGCTTGGTCTGCCGATGACGGCACAGTCTGCGTTTATTCATTTCTCACAGCTGATCTGTTCTTCGCATGTCAATACGTTTGGTCTTGTGGCAAGTGCGACCAACAGTATCGGCAACCGTGTACAGCGTCTGGTCAATATCTTCTGTAATTCGGTGACGCAGGGATCGGGTGCCATGGTCGGTCAGAATCTCGGCGCCAGGAAGTTTGACAGGGTCAGAGAGATCGTCTATACGACACTGGCTACGTCAGGTGTGCTGGCTGCCGTCAGTATCATTGTGGCACTGTTCTTCCCGCGTCAGGCATACGGTATTTTTACGACCGATCCGGCGGTGATCGACTTTGGCGTTACCTATCTCAGGATCGCAGTGATCATCTTCATCTGTTCACCGATCCAGGGTTCATTCATGGCGGTAGTGACCGGCTCGGGCAATGCGAAGCTCAGCTTTCTGGCCGGCATGCTTGACGGTGTGCTGCTGCGTCTGGGCATCAGTTTCCTGTTTGCCTACACATTGAATATGGGTGTCAAAGGATTCTTCTACGGCAATGCACTGGCAAGACTTGGGCCGGTCAGTGTCGGTCTGGCATACTATTACAGCGGTAAGTGGAAAACAGCGAAACTGCTGGGGAGGAAGTAAACATGAAGTATCAGAAACTCGGCAATACGGATATCGAAGTCTCACGGATCTCGTTTGGGGCGTGGGGCATCGGCGGCGGCAATGTCTGGAGTGACATGTCCGTGGATGTCAGACACGTCAGAGATCTGCTGGATCATGCGTATGATCTCGGTATCAACTACATCGATACAGCACCTGTATACGGTGTCGGCACCAGTGAGAAGATCCTCGGGGAAGCGCTGAAGGGCTGCCGTGACAGGTTTATCGTACAGACGAAGTGCTGTCTGAACTGGCGTAATGAGGGCGGAGAATTCGAGTATGTCCGTGACGGATATACCGTAAACAAGGATCATCATGCCTCTGCCATCCGTAAAGATGTGGAAGACAGTCTTGTACGGATGTCGCTTGATCATATCGATGTCGAGGTCGTACACCGGATGTCCTCCGTGGTGCCTGTCGAAGAGACGATGAGTGAGTTAAATAAACTGATCGAAGAAGGCAAGATCAGGGCTGTGATCATCTCCAACAGTGAACCGCAGAATTACGAGGAATATGCGAAGTACGGTGTGATCGCAGGCGTACAGGAGAAGTTCTCTCTGCTCAGCGATGACAAGCGCAGATACTTTGATACGCTGAAGAAATACGGGGCTGTATTCCAGGTCTACGGGTCTCTGGACGAGGGTATTCTGGCCGGTCCTGCGATCCTGGAGAAGACCTTCGGGCCAGATGATATCCGCAGTAAGTCAAAGTGGATGAAGGAACCGGAACGTACGGCTCTGAAGAAGATGTATGAGATGCTTGCGCCGTTATGTGAGAAGTATAGCTGTTCGTATGCCAATCTGGTACAGGCATGGACACTGAAACAGGATCCGAATATCAATCTCTTAACGGGATTCAGACGTTTTGCGACGATGGATGATACCTGTAAGGTATTTGATATCAGCCTCAGTGATGAGGATGCACAGGAGATCTCACGGATCGCTGAGATCACAAAGAAGGGCTGATCATGCGTAAGCGAATGGAAAGACGCTGGTCTGTGCTGACAAAGCAGGAAGTACAGAATCTGGCGGACATGAGCACACCGGAGCGCTATACGAATATGATGGGCTGGCTCAAGGGAGAGTATGCGCCGGAGAATACCGGTGATCTTGCCGGCAAGCATATCAAACTGCTGTTTGAGGATGAAGCTATCCTGTATGAGTTTACGGATATGAATCATCTGCGCTGGCATGAAGGTGATACCTGGCATGAGGATTACTACGAAGCTGTAAAAGCTCCCGAAGAAGAGGGCATGTACTTCCTTGAACATTATGTTAAGGGATCGGTGCCGCCGGCTGCCAGAACTTTGATCCTGGACTTCAATACGGGACTGGTGACGGTCGTTAAGGCTTCGATCGGGGTACCGGCATCACCGATCGAGGTGACACGTACATTCAGCTTCGGCATCATGGCAGGATATGAAGATCACGATGTAAGACATCACTTTACCGAGGATCTGGTCGGTACGGCAATTACCTGGACATATACAGAAAATGCCCCGGGCAGTGCCACGGGGTATATCAAGCATATCTATTCCTCTCCTGTGTATTACTCCTATGCGATGGAGAACAGGGATGGGGAGTTCTGGATGGCTGCCAATCCTGCAGACTATGTGAAGATCAACGATCACATGTATGTCTTCTCGTTTATCGAGGAGAGACAGACAGGGTCGCAGGGTGTCTTCCTCATCAACATGAATACTCTGCATGATGTTGGTTCGTTCTTCAGCATCAGTGTCTACGGTCTGCAGTGCGGTGTGACAGGGGCTGTGGGTAAGCTTTCCTCTGCGTACAGTTATGAGATCTGTGAGGAGAGGAAGACAGCCTTATTCGGTCTTCTGCAGGAATAACCATTCCCTGAGAGCAGGGATCATATATGCGTAATTGAAGGAAGCCATGTGCTCCGCAGCGGGGCTCGTGGCTTTTTCTGTCAGTACGGTACCTTCCGCAAAGCGGATGAAGTGATGATCGTAGCCCTGGGACAGCAGGGTTTCTGCCTGTGTGTTCAGAAGAGTGACAGATGCCTGCGCATCCCAGCCGGAAGCTTCCGCAAACGGGATCTTCTCCTGCAGGAAGTAACGCATCAGATCATCTGCGCCCTGTGAAGCTTTGGCATCACCGGCAGCGGTAACGTAGATGAACTTCTGGTCCTTCAGGGCAGAGAGGGCGGATACAGGCTGCTGACCGGAGACAAACAATGCGGCCGCGTACCTGCCCGGGTATCTTGCACACAGGGAAAGAAAGGTCATACAGCCCATCGACTGTCCGGTCACGTAGATCCGGTGTCTGTTGATCATGAATTCATCAATAAGAGCATCAATGAACTTCGGGATCAGATCAACGATCGGCAGGGGTCCGTCATCTTCGATGATCTTTTC
>CADBMY010000104.1 GCA_902795905.1 uncultured Erysipelotrichaceae bacterium | reverse complement strand
TTTCCGGCAGCTGATAAGCTTCTGCGTCTGCTTCAGGGGGCATATATCCTGTTTCTGATCCTGGCGGCAGTGATCAGTGCATTGATGTACGGGGAGCTGAACAATCTGCCGGAGGAAGGCGAAGAGAGAACAATGATCGTGCTGGGATGCGGTCTTGAGGGCAGAAGTCCGAGCCAGATGCTTGCGCACCGTCTGCGCAGAGCGGAGAGCTGGCTGAAGGAACATCCACAGATGCCGGTGATCGTATCGGGAGGACAGGGAGCCGATGAAGTGATCTCGGAAGCTGCCTGTATGCATGACTGGCTTGTTTCGCATGGTATAGAAGAAGAACGGATATACATGGAAGACAGGTCAACAGCGACACACGAGAATCTGATCTTCTCCCGGGAAATCATAGATAGTAAGGGCCTGCCGGAAAAGATCGTCGTTGTGACGAATAACTTTCATTCCTACAGAGCAGCGCTGATTGCGAAGAAATGCGGATATACGGATGTGCGTTCCCTGCCGGCAAAGACAACGTGGTGGCTGTTTCCGACATCGGTGATGCGGGAATACTTTGCGGTACCGCGGGAGTGGATACGTCAGTACAGATAAACACAAAGAATCGAAAAGAGTACTTCACACCCGTAAATATATTTGATAAAATATAAATGCGAACAGCAGTGCACAGAACTGCGATACAAGATAAGAGATACACAGGAGGAAAAAACAATGATCTACGATTACAAGGTAACTACAGGTAAGGGCGGCACACTGGATCTTGCGGATTACAAGGGCAAAGTGATCATGGTTGTCAATACAGCTACAGGATGCGGCTTTACTCCGCAGTATGCACCGATCGAACAGCTCTACAAGGACTATCATGAACAGGGTCTGGAGATCCTGGATATTCCGTGCAACCAGTTCGGCGGACAGGCACCCGGCACCGATGATGAGATCCATGAGTTCTGCACTGTACACTACAACACAACATTCCCGCAGATGAAGAAAGCGGATGTCAACGGTGAGAACGAACTGCCTCTCTACACATATCTGAAGGCACAGAAGGGCTTTGAGGGCTTTGATGAACATCCGTTCAAGGAACTGCTGGAAGGCATGTTTGCCAAGGCAGATCCGGAATGGGATAAGAAACCGGATATCAAGTGGAACTTCACAAAGTTCGTCATCGACAGAGAAGGCAATGTTGTTGCACGCTTTGAACCTACGGCAGACATGGCCAAGGTAGAAGAGTGCATCAAGTCACTGCTGTAAGTTTCGGCGTGAACAACATATAAATAATAAAAGGCAGAGATCACATCGATCTCTGCTTTTCGTGTATTTACTTCTTTGCCTTGGCTGTACTTTCGCGTACGACCAGGTTGGTCAGGATACTGATCTTTGTACGTTCCTTGGCTCTGCCGGTGATGATGTCGTCAAGACGGATAACAGCCAGAGCACCCAGACGTTCCTTCGGTACGTTGATCGTTGTCAGTCTCGGTACGGTGATCTCACTGATCGGGATATTATCGAAGCCGATCACAGAGATGTCATCAGGCACCTTATATCCCCTGGACGCAAGTGTCTGTACACAGCTTACCGCGTACCAGTCGGTTGCACAGATGAAGGCTGTAGGCATGCCTTTCTCACTCTTCTCGAGCTTGTCGATGATCTTGTTTATACTTTCCTGATAGCCGAGACTGTTATTCTCTCCGTCCATCATGAAGATGTTCTGTTCGGAACCTGCAATTTCGGGATGCAGGGAGATCGTGTTCACAAAGCCCTGGATACGTTCAGAGAAGTTGGAGAATTCTCTGGCACCGCCGATATGGGCAATGTTGGTATGGCCTAAGGCAAACAGGTGTTCTACCGCAAGGCTGATGCCCTGGGCATTGGCGATCGTTATACTGTCAAGACCGTACATCTCTGTAGGTTTATCCAGTGTAACAAACGGGATCTTCAGGGATTTCATGATCATCGGATCGACCATTTCACCGGCTGTCGGCAGCAGGATGATACCGCATGTGCTTGTATCAAGCATGGAGATGATCTTCTCAGCCGTAAGATCCTTGAAGCTGATATACGTCACATGCAGAGTATAGCTTAACTGCTGGGCTTCGAGACTGATTCCCTGAATGACCTTATCCAGAAACATGTTGTTGTCAAAGGGAACGGTGGAAGTAAACGAAGAACTGACAAACAGGTGAATGATCGAACCGGCATTTGTCTTTCTCTTCTTATGTACATAGCCCATTTCGGCAGCTGTCTGCAGGATCAGCTGTCTTGTTTCGTCGCTGATACCGGGCTTATTATTCATGGCAATGGATATTGCGGACGGAGATACACCAAGCTTGTCAGCGATGTCTTTAGCGGAAATCATATTGTTTATCCTCTCTTTTTTCTAAGGTACAGAGCCCCCGCGGCATTCTGCGCAGTGATGAATGCAAATTGCCATCTCCGTTTTACCTAGTTCATTGTATCAAACACAGTTGAAATTATCAAGAAATTTAGCAACTAAATTTAGTAAAGTGATGTATACATTTATATAAATTTATGCAATAATTTATACAGATATTTGTGGAGGTCAGATTATGACGGAGAAATATATCATTGGTATCGACCAGAGTACACAGGGCACAAAGGTCCTCGTCTTTTCGCCTGAAGGAAAGATCCTCAGCAGATGTGACAAGCCGCACAGACAGATCATTGATGAGCGCAGTTATGTTGAACATGATCCTGAAGAGATCTTTGCGAATACACTGGCACTGATCAAAGAGGCCGCAGAGAAAGCAGGTATCGATAAGACAAAGATCGCCGGTATCGGTATCTCCAACCAGCGTGAAACAACGGTCGGATGGAACCGGCGCACCGGCAAGCCTGTATATAATGCGATCGTCTGGCAGTGTGCCAGAGCGGAAGGAATCTGCAGAGAACTGGATACGGACGGCTTTGGCGAAAAGGTCCTGAAGACAACGGGCTTGAACTATTCTCCGTACTATGCAGGACCGAAGATGTCCTGGATCATCCGGAATGTACCGGAGGCGCAGGAACTGGCAAAGACCGGAGATCTCTGCTTCGGCACGATCGACACCTGGCTTCTGTTCAAGATGACAGGAGAGTTTAAGACAGATGTATCCAATGCGTCCAGAACGATGTTCATGGACCTGAATAAACTGTGCTGGGATGAGGAGATCTGCACAAAGTTCGGTATTCCCGTACAGGCGCTGCCGGAGATCGTTTCCTCTGATGTCTGCTTCGGTATGACGGATCTCTGCGGATATCTGGATGAGAAGATCCCTGTACATGCAATGCTGGGTGACAGCCACGCGGCTCTGTTCGGACAGGGATGTCATGAACCGGGTATGATCAAGGCTACCTACGGTACAGGTTCTTCGATCATGTTGAATGTCGGTGAGAAACCTGCATACTGTGATGGTATTGCGTCATGTATCGCCTGGGGCAGAGATGGCAAAACATACTATGTACTGGAAGGAAATGTCACATTCAGCTGTGCTGTGATCACCTGGCTGAAGGATGATCTGAAGCTGATCGATTCCCCGAAGGACAGCGGTAAGCTGGCAGCTCTGGCCAATCCTGAAGATACGACATGTCTCGTGCCTGCTTTCAGCGGTCTCGGTGCTCCGCACTGGGATACAGAGGCCAAGGCAGCAATCTGCTTCATGACCAGAACCAGCGGCAGAAACGAGATCGTCAGAGCCGCCGAAGATGCAGTAGCACACCAGATCGCTGATGTCATTGAGACGATGGGAAAGAATGCCGGTGTCAAGGTAACAGAGCTGAGAGTAGACGGCGGCGCAACCAGAGACAAGTATCTGATGCAGTTCCAGAGTGATATGTTACAGTGTGATCTGCTGGTGCCGGATGTGGAGGAACTCTCCTGCATCGGTGCCGCATACATGGCAGGTATCGCCATGGGTGTCTATGACGAACATGTCTTTGATGTGATCTCCCGTGAGAGGTATACACCGAAGATGGATCCGGCAAAGAAAGACGCAAAACGTGAGCTCTGGCGCAGGGCTGTAGCACTTGTGCGCACAAACAAGCCGGAATAAAGGAATCTATGACTGAATATGCAGGATGAAGAATTCTGCATATTTATATCACACAATAAGTGTTATAAAATATAAATGTATTTAATAAAGTGTTAGTTAAATAGTGGCAAATCAACCCGAATTTGTGTATAATACTAAAAAAGAGGTCTTCTTATGGCTAAGATCAATACAGCTGAAGTCAGAAAAATCAATAAAAAGAGTATCCTGCGCTATCTGATCAAAAATACAGAAGCCACAAAGCCCCAGATCGCTGTCGATCTCAAGCTCAGTGTGCCGACAGTCGGTGCGATCGTCGATGAACTTGTGGAAGAGGGTCTGCTCGAAAATGTGGGCATGCAGGCATCCAGCGGCGGACGCAAAGCTGCGATCTACCGGGTGATCAGAGACTCCGTACATGCCTGCGGTATCGAGATATCCCAG
>CADBMY010000103.1 GCA_902795905.1 uncultured Erysipelotrichaceae bacterium | reverse complement strand
GTCAGTATCGTAGCCACACACATCATGTTACGGGCATGGGATCTCGGCGTCGGTTCCTGCTGGGTCAACCGCTTTCCCAATACCGAGACCGGTAAGATATTCGGACTACCGAATAACGAAATACCGGTACTGTTAATGCCGCTGGGCTATCCTGCCGAGGACAGTGCACCCGGACCCAAGCACAGTGTCAGAAAAGACCGAAACGAAACGGTCAGAGAACTCTAGAATCATATGATCGGGCCGTTGGTTAACTGTTTATGACAGCGAGGACTTCCTTCGCTGTTTTTGGTTTATGCCTGCAGGTACGGCATGGTATATCTGCGGTGACAGGACTGATCTCCAGGATCGAAGCCAGGGTTTTTCTGTAAGTATCGGAATTTACAACAGTCAGAAATCCGCTGTCAAAAGCATTCATATTCCAGTCACTTTTATAGATCTGACAGCATCCCAGCAGTCTTCCATCCCAGTTGATCTGCGGATGGAACAGCAGATCACTGCAGTATGTCTGAAATGTATTGTGATCTGCATCCGGGAGCAGTTTTGCCTGTTTCCGGTCTGCGGACAATGCTGCTACAGCCGCTCGTTCATCGGCATTCCAGGAATCGCGAAACTGAATCGTCATACCCAGTTCAGCAGCCATCTGTCTTGCCATATCCATTTCATGATAATTATGTTTCATCATGACGAACTGCCATGTCATATGCGGATACTCTGAATGGTATTTGTCTTTTAACTGGTTGATCTTACGAATATTATGGATCACCTTGTTAAAGTTACCGTTTCGCCGATAGACCTCATAAGTCTTCTGACAGGCACCGTCAAGGGCGATATTCAGAAGTCTGACCTGATATCTGACCAGATCCTCGAGAACTTCATCTGAAACATCATTAAAGTTTGTTCCGTTCCAGATTGAGATCTCGACATGATGTTCATAGGCATAGGTTATCATCTCGTGAAGCTGAGGGTGGATAAGCGGTTCGCCGTTGTTTGAGATCTCAATGCTCAGAATAAAAGGATTATCGTCAATGAAATTTTTAAATGTTTCAGCTGGAATATACCCATATCCCATCGTGGCTTCCCCGGGATCGCGCATATGACAGTCACGGCAGCGCAGCTGACACAGAGTGCATATATCGATCCTTACACGCCACGGCTGAAAGACTACAATAGGATCACGCAGCAGACCGGCCAGCCATAGATGCAGCGGAATCACAGCCTCTGCCGGTATCCCTGTATCACAGAGAAAAGAATTCGGGTAAGCTTTCATGAGGACGATTCTATCGCCGGAAGTGTATCGGTATGATGAAAGGGGCATGATCGTATAATTTGAGAAGAAAGGGTCAGATGCATCTTCACCGGTATTTACGATATACGCGATTCTGCTTGAAATATTGCGGAATGACGCAAGCAGATCTATACATTTCCGTACAGTGCCAAAGACGATCACTTTATTTTCTGCGCTTTGATCGTTGAACATACTTTCACTCCTTTACAAATCTTGGTGCCGAAGAACTATAATAAGTATATTATAAATGTTGCTAAGAAAAGTGTTAGCAGCACTGAAAGGAAATGTATCTTACAACTGCAGGAGTAAACCAAATGGAAGGTGACATCACAACGATTGCAATGTATCTTCCCCAGTTTCATCAGATAAAAGAGAATGATCTCTGGTGGGGAGAAGGATTTACGGACTGGACAAGCGTAAAACAGGCAAAACCATTAAAGAAAGGACATATACAGCCGAAGATACCTTTGCATGGCGAGTATTATGATCTGCTTGATAAAAATACCATGATCAGGCAGGCTGAACTGGCACAGGCATACGGCCTCTCAGGCTTTTGTTTCTATCATTACTGGTTTGATCAGGGCAGAAGGCTGCTTGAAAAACCGGCGGAGAATCTTCTGAAATGGCAGGATATTCCTATGAATTACTGTTTCTGTTGGGCGAATGAGTCATGGGCAAGATCATGGACAGCACTGCCGGACAGTAATTCCTGGGCAAGCGGATACGAAAAAGAAGGACAGCATAGAGGTCCGCAGATTCTTGCGTTACAGGCATACGGAGATGAAAACGACTGGAAAGAACATTTTGCATATCTGCTGCCTTTCTTCATGGATAAAAGATATATAAAAAAAGACGGCAGACCTGTATTTGTGTTCTACAAACCTGAAATCATAGACTGTCTTGATGAGATGATCACATGCTGGCGGAAGCTTGCCAAAGAGGCAGGACTGCCGGGGCTGTATATCATCGGCGCAAACATGCATACGGAAGATCATCATCTGGATGCGGCACTTCTGCATGGTCCAAACAGTTATATTCCGTATATCAAGGTTCCCGAAGGCACCGGCAGAGGACGTTTTTATGACTGTGAAGAAGTCTGGCAGCGTGCCCTGGCGGCTTCACCTGTGGATAACATGCATACCTGCTTCGGGGCTTTTGTTGGTTACGACGATTCTCCAAGACGCGCTGAGAAGGGTGTAATTCTTGAAAATAATACACCTGAGCTCTTTGAAAAATACCTGACACAATTAATTCGTAAGAATCTGATCCATCATAATGATCTGATCTTTATCAATGCCTGGAACGAATGGGGAGAAGGAAATATGCTGGAACCGGATGAACAATTCGGATACGGCTATCTTGAGGCTCTTAAACGTATTCTTTCCTCCGAGGAGTACATGACGGAGAAACAGTATGCGATCCACCATTTTGAGGAACGCTTCCGGCAAGGACACTATTTCCTGTACGGGTCTTCCGCAAATGCAGAGACTCTGGTGAATTGTTTTGACCATCAGTATCACTTTATCGGTCTGATCGATGACCGTCTGCACGGCGAGAGATTCGGCAAACCGTTTTATTCAGTTGCCAAAGCACTGCAGACGGAAACAGACGGCGTGATCATTGCTGCCCAGATATCCTCCATGTATGAGATCTACGGCAGGATCGGTGAACGTTTTAGAAAAGCCGGGATTCCCGTATATGACATGTACGGAAATGATCTGCACTGTCTTAACAGCACGATAAGAACAAAGGCATATCTTCCGTCTTCCTCATGGAAAGAAAAGATCAATACCTGTGATGTAATCTCCTTTGATCTGATGGATACATTCCTGCACAGAGATATCCTGGTCGAAGGAAGAGTATATATTAATGAGACAGCCCGTGAACTATATAAGTATGCCTTTGAAAAGCAAAAAGATATATATTTCATTGCGGACGATGAAATGCCGCTTACTGTTCAGTTACAAGCACTGAAACAGGCGGGTATCGGTACTGATCATGTTCTGGCTCAGGAAGATCTCTGTCGGAATAAGACCAACGGACTGTACAGGATCCTGAGACTCAGAAATCCCGAAAAGAAGATCCTGCACATCGGGAATGACCGGTTTTATGACGTCTTTGTGCCGCGAATGTATGACATTGATACGCTGTACTTCGGAATCGGTACAGAAACGGGAAGCTGCGAGAATACTGACAAAGAAGTGATCACAGGCATGATTACAGATCTTCTTGTAAAGTACACACTCTGGCTGGTAAAGCAGCCTGCTTTCAAACAAATGGATGCTGTTTTATTTACTTCACGTGATGGGTATCTGTTTAAACAGATATACGACTGGTGGAATGAAATGACAGGCGGTTTGCTTCCAGCTTCTGTATACTTCCGTACTTCGCGAAGAGCTGCCGAGAGTCTTCTTCTGGACCGCAGGATCATTCAGACAAGGCTTATCAAGTCTCTGCAG
>CADBMY010000102.1 GCA_902795905.1 uncultured Erysipelotrichaceae bacterium | reverse complement strand
GGGATTCCGGGCAGGTGATCTCTCTCTGTATTATCTGATCCGTTCCATCGTGTCGGCACTGACAGTTACGACAACGACCAGATTGTTCTTTAATAAGAATCATAAACTTGTGATCGGTATTCTCGGTTCCATGTATACATTGTCAGTGTGTGCCATGTCCATGTTCGGTCATCTCTGGCAGTGGTATATCGCAGCAGCTGTCAGCGGTATTGGCATGAGCTGTCTGATGGTCGTCCTGACGATCATTCTGAATAACTGGTTTGCGTCCAACAACGGTACCGTGATCGGCATTACACTGTCTTCCTCGGGTGTTTTAGGGGCTGTTTTCAGTCCGATCCTCTCCCGCTGCATTACTTCTTTCGGTTGGCGCATGTCTGCCGTGATTACTGGTCTTATCGCGTTCTGCTTCATCGTTCTGCCGGGGATGTTCCTGTTAACACCGACACCGGAGGAAGAAGGTAAGCAGCCCTTTGGTGAGAAAGCAGAAACAGCAGGTACAGCCAAAGCGGCAGAACGTTCCGTACCCGGATATATCTTCTGGCTTTGTCTCGTCGCCATCGGCGGCTGCAGTGCACTGGCACAGTTCAACCAGCAACTGCCTACATTTGCGCAGTCTCTCGGCTATTCGCTGGCCGTAGGCGCCGCCCTGACCAGCTGTTCCATGATCGGCAATCTGTCCGGCAAGGTCATCCTCGGCGTCATGATCGACAAACTCGGTGTCTACCGGGCTGCGATCATCCTTTCACTGGTGATCGGTTCAGCCTTCCTGCTGTTCCTGTTAGGAAACGGCAGTCCGTATCTGCTGTATGCGGCAGGTATCGGCTACGGAACATGTTACAGTGTCGGCGGTGTGCTGCTGTCGATCCTTCTTTTGAATATCTACGGTGCCGGTACATACCGTGACAAGGTCAGCCGTCTATCTGCGCTGAATGCATTTATTGCGGCTTTTGTTGGCTCTGCTTTCCCGTATATGTATGACCTGACCGGTAATTGGAATCTGGTCCTGTTCTGCGGCATGGGTATCTGTATTGCGGCAGCGGCGATCTACTTCTATCTTTCAAAGCAGAAGTATGAGGAAGTCCCTGCGGAATAATGATAAAATATAGGTAACACCAAAAAGGAGATTGGAATAATGAAAGTACTGATCGTGGGCGGTGTTGCCGGAGGTGCTTCCGCAGCCGCAAGGATCCGCAGACTTGATGAAACTGCTGAGATCATCATGTTTGAAAGGGGCCCGCATGTTTCATTTTCAAATTGTGCCTTACCTTATTATCTCAGCCGCACTGTAGCTCAGAGCGAACGTCTGATCATGATGACGCCGCAGAGGTTTAAATCGCAGTATAACATTGAAGTACGTACGGAAAATGAAGTTACGGCGATCGATCGTGAAGCGAAGACTGTTACGGTTCAGCCGAAAGACGGTGAAGCATATACAGAATCGTATGACAAGCTTGTTCTGGCACCGGGCGGGGCACCGGTAATGCCGGGAAGTATCGAAGGCATTCACAGCGAACATGTATTCGGTATCCGCAATGTTGTGGATATTACCAGAACAGATGCGTATATGCATGATCACGGAGTGAAGGATGTCGCTGTTGTCGGCGGCGGTTTCATCGGCTGTGAAGTTGCGGAGAATCTGGATCATGCCGGTATGCATGTGACAGTTATTGAAGCGATGGATCAGATCATGGCTCCGTTTGACTATGATATGGTTCAGATCCTGCATAAGGAGATGATGGATCACGGTGTTGATCTTGTTCTGGAAGACGGTGTAAAGAAGATCACACCGGAGAGTGTTGTCCTGAACAGCGGCAGAGAAGTACCGGCACAGATGGTCATCATGGCTGTCGGTGTGCGTCCGGAGACGACCCTGGCAAAGGCCGCGGGACTCTCCGTCGGGACGACCGGCGGTATCGCTGTCAATGAACATTACCAGACCGATGATCCGGATATTTACGCTGTCGGTGATGCGATCGAAGTCACCAACAGGCAGACAGGCAAGCCTATGCGTCTTGCGCTGGCATGGCCGGCACAGATGGAAGCCAGAGCTGCTGCAGATCATATCTGCGGTATCGATACACGGCGTAAGGGCTTTATCGGTTCTTCCGTTGTACGTATCTTTGATCTCTATGCGGCTTCTACAGGCATGAATGAAAAGGCATGCAAAGCTGCCGGTATCGACTATGACTTTGTCTACGTGCTTCCCAGTGACCGTGTAGGCATCATGCCGGGTGCCAGTGTCATGCATTTCAAGCTGATCTTCTCGCGTCCTGACGGCAAGATCCTCGGTGCTCAGGCAATCGGTAAGGGAGCTGCCGACAGACGTGTGGATACGATCGCTGCACTGATCACGATGGGCGGTACGCTGGAAGATCTGAAAGATCTGGAACTGTGCTATGCACCGGTCGTAGGTACAGCCAAGGATGTCGTAAACATGGCTGCTCTTGTCGGTCTGAATATTCTGCACGGTGTCTTCAAACAGGTTCCTGTGACCAGGGTCAGAGAACTGGTAGAGCACAATGCGTATATCATCGATGTCCGTGAGAAGGGTGAATACGCTGCCGGACATCTGAAGAATGCGGTCAACATTCCTCTGAGTGAACTGCGTCAGAGAGTGGATGAGATCCCGCATGACATTCCTGTCTATCTGCACTGCCGTTCCAGCCAGAGAAGTTATAACGCTGTCATGGCTCTGCAGCATCTCGGCTTTGACAATGTATATAATATTTCCGGTTCGTATCTCGGCATCTGCCTGTATGAATATCCTCAGGATGTGCTGAAGAACCGGGAGAAGATCGTTACGGTATATAACTTTAACTAGGTATACGTGTGACGGTTGTCTGAATCATCAAGAAAAGCCTTCTCTCATTTCTGAAAGAAGGCTTTTACTATGCGTAATCATTAATACAGTTTGGCTCTCAGACAAGTCCCTGCGCAAGCATGGCTTCGGCAACTTTCTCAAAGGCGGCGATATTGGCACCGTCGATCAGGTTATAGCCGAGATCATATTTCTGTGCAGCCTGTACGGAGTTTTCAACGATGGAAGACATGATGTGTTTCAGCTTGTCATCCACTTCATCGGCTGTCCAGGAAAGACGCTGACTGTTCTGTGCCATCTCCAGGGCGGAGACAGCGACACCGCCGGCATTGACGGCCTTGGCAGGACCGATGATCAGTCCGTGTTCTCTGAGATATGCCATGGCATCCGGTTCGGTAGACATGTTCGATGCCTCAAAGTAATACTTCGTACCGTTATTCACGATGTTTACGGCATCCGCAAGCGATACTTCATTCTGTACGGCACAGGGGATGCATATGTCTGCCTTGACCTGCCACGGTCTTTCTCCCGGGTGGAATTCGGCACCGAAGCGGTCTGCGTAGAGCTTGACACCTCTTACCGGCATTGCCCGCATCTCCAGAAGATAAGCAATCTTTTCCGGAATACTGATACCATCGGGATCATAGACATAACCATCTCTTCCGGAGATCGTAACGACCTTTCCGCCGAGATCCGTGATCTTTTTGGCTGTGCCCCAGGTGACATTGCCGTAGCCGGAGAGGGCTACTGTCTTGCCGCGGATCGATTCGCCGAAGTGCTTCAGGACTTCTCTGATATAGTAGGCTGCACCGTAGCCGGTAGCTTCGGGACGCAGCAGACTGCCTCCGTAGGCAATGCCTTTGCCGGTCAGGGCACCGTTGCGGAAACCTCCGGTGATCCGTTTATACTGCCCGTAGAGATATCCGATCTCTCTGCCGCCGACACCGATGTCTCCGGCAGGTACATCCGTATCGGGACCGATATGCCTGTACAGCTCTGTCATGTAAGCCTGGCAGAAACGCAGGATCTCGTGATCGCTTTTGCCGTGAGGGTCAAAGTCACTTCCGCCCTTGGCACCGCCGATCGGCAGGGATGTCAGGCTGTTCTTGAAGGTCTGCTCGAAGCCAAGACACTTCAGGATGGATAGATCCACGGCAGGGTCAAACCGCAGGCCTCCCTTGTAGGGACCGATTGCAGAATTGAACTGGATACGGTAACCGCGGTTGACATGGGTGATCCCTTTGTCATCTTCCCAGACAATACGAAAGATGATCGTTCTTTCGGGTTCGGTAATACGTTCGAGAAGGGCCTGAGATTCATACTCAGGATGCTTGTTGATGACCGGCTCCAGAGAGGCGAAGACTTCTTCAACAGCCTGGAGGAATTCCGGCTCGGCAGGGTTCTGTTCATGTACTGCCCGCAGGACTCTGTCTAAATATGCATTCATACTATTTCTCCACGATTTCCATTCCTATGGCTTTCTGTACTTCCTTGAGCTTGGGGTGGGCGATAGCTCTGGCTTTGGCAGCACCCTGCGCAAGGATCGTTTCGATCTGCCCTGATGCGATGATCGCGTTGTATTTTGCCTGGATGTCTTCCAGCAGTGCACATACGGCATCGGCTACAGCTTTCTTGAATTCACCGTATCCTTTGCCTTCAAACTCCTGTTCGATCTCCGCAAACGGGCGGTCACCTGTCAGTGATGACAGGATCTGGATCAGATTACTGATACCGGGCTGATTCTCGGGATCGTACTTGATCTGGCCGAGACTGTCTGTTGTGGCGCTCATGATCTTCTTGCGGGCAGCCTTCGGGGTATCCAGCAGGTAGATACAGCCTTTGTTTATACCGTCGGACTTGGACATCTTCTTTGTCGGATCAGTCAGAGACATGATACGGGCACCGACCTTGGCGATCTTCGGCTCAGGAATCGTGAAGATATCACCGTAGCGGTTGTTCATGCGGATCGCTACATCTCTGGTCAGTTCCACGTGCTGTTTCTGGTCTTCGCCGACCGGTACGAAATCAGGGCTGTAGAGCAGAATATCCGCTGCCATCAGCGGGGGATAGGTATACAGACCGCCGCTGAGATTCTTCTCTCCGTGTGCCTGTTTGTCCTTGAACTGTGTCATTCTGTTCAGTTCACCAAGGTATGTATGACAGTTGACGATAAAGCCGAGCTGGGCATGTTCGGGAACATCGGTCTGCAGGAAAACGATGGACTTTTCGGGATCCAGACCGCAGGCCAGATACAGGGCTACACAGTCCGTCAGGTTCTTCTTCAGTTCTGCCGGCTCCTGGGGTACCGTAATACAGTGCAGGTTGGCAATAAAGGCGACCATCTCGTACTCATCCTGTACTTCCACAAAGTGACGCAGAGCGCCGATATACGTGCCTAAATGCAGCTGTCCGCTCGGCTTGATGCCGCTGACCATTCTTTTTTTCATTACCATGATGGTATTCCTCCTTAAAATAAAACGCCCCTTCACACGAAGGGACGCAAGTTATGCGTGGTGCCACCCAGCTTATCCGTAAGTATACAGATCACTCTGTGGGATAACGGGCCGCCGCTTCCGTACGGAAGATGCTCACGGGTTCCAACAGGATTCATGATCACAACAGTTCACATCAGCCACTGTCTTTCTGAGAGATCGTACAGAACCCCTCGCGCCCGGTCAACGCAGATTCGATCATATTAAAACATAATCGGGAGGGACTTGCAACGGTATCGGGATATAAGTAAATATTTGGTTTACATTTAGAGACTCACTGTGATAGTATAAGCAACGTTGAGGGAGTAACCAGCGTTAAACGCAGGCAGATCGTCATCACGGCGGAGAATCCCGGTCTGTCTTTAAAAGGTGAGACTCATGTACAGTTTTACTGTGTATGAGCAAAAAGAGGCGAAGCACAGTCGGCATACTGTGCTTTATTCATTTAGGAGGGAAAGATTGTGTTAACTGCTGTTGCATTGTTTCTTCTGGGTTTTGTGCTTTTGATCAAGGGCGGAGACTGGTTCGTCGACGGTGCTGTAGGCATCGCCCACAGATTCAATCTGCCTGAACTGCTGATCGGTGCTACGGTCGTATCCATCGGTACGACACTGCCTGAGGTCATGGTATCCTCACAGGCTGCTATGCAGGCTAATGCCGGTATCTCTTACGGTAATGCGATCGGTTCGATCATCTGTAATACTTCGCTTATTGCGGCACTGACGATCGCGGTGAGCCCGGGTCCGGTCAAGCGTAAGTCATTACAGCTGCCGGCAGCCGCCTTCTTCATTGCGGCACTTGTCTATACATTCATCGTCTATACACAGGGAGAGTTCAAAAGATGGCATGGATTGATGTTCCTGGCGATGTTTGTGATCTACATGTTCATGTCTGTAAGAGCGATGAAGAACGGAGACATGGAAGCTGAGGAAGAGGAAGAAGACGAAGAGAAGAAGGAGATGACGCTTGC
>CADBMY010000101.1 GCA_902795905.1 uncultured Erysipelotrichaceae bacterium | reverse complement strand
TGCATGGCATCATACAGCGGCAGCAGGGCCGGTATACAGATCAGAAAGGTAACAGCACCGGAACCGTCGAGATGGACGATCATGGCAAGCAGGGCAGTACCCAGTGTGATCTTGACGGGATCCTGACCGATGATGCGGATGATACCGCCGATGATCGGTCTGAACATACCGGCATCCTTCAGGACACTGAAGAACAGGATCGAAAAGATAAACATGACACCGGTAGCTGCTACGGAACCGATACCTCCGGCACCGGTAATATAACCGCTCAGTGCCTTGATATTTGCCAGTACATGGATACTGCCGTCTTCACCGGCAATAAAGAATGAAGCGATAACACCGGTGATCAGCGGTACAGAGATCAGAGCTGCTGTCGGGGAAAGTTTTTTGGACATTACAGCAGCCAGCAGCAGGATCACAGTCAGAAAGCCAAGTACAGCCAGCATAGATACCTCCGGAAATATAAATATAGGATATCTATATTATGAGGTATTTCAGAGAGAGAATGCAGTACAGAACCGTTAAATTACAGAAGAAAACAGATATAATGAATCTGCACGGAGATGCGGCTAAGAAACTGAGGAGATGCGATGAGAGAGGATATTCTGCAGCGCTGCGTACTGTTTCGGAACATGCAGGGAAAGAGACTGAAGGAAGCTCTGGAATTCTTTCATGCGCAGGAAAGAGTATTCAGACGCGGTGAGTATCTGCACCATCCCGGAGAACCTCTGCATACCTTCGGCCTTGTTCTGTCGGGAAACATTCAGGTATCAATGGATGACTTTGACGGCAATCACATGATCATGGCCAGTGTTACTCCCGGAATCACCTTCGGAGAGTCACTCTGCTATCTGGGACAGGAAGCACAGGTATCGATCATCAGTGTGGAGGAATCCAGAGTGCTGCAGATGGATACGGAAAGTCTGAAAAAGGAGAATGCGGATCTTGAACTGAGCCGGAGGTTTACAGCCATGCTGGCACAGAGAAGCCTGCAGCTCAATGACCGCATACAGATCTTAAGCAAGCCGACGATCCGGGAGAAAGTCATCACGCTGCTCAGCCAGTATGCCGTACGCAGTGATGATACGGTGATCCGGCTGCCGTTTACCAGAGAAGCCATGGCGACATACCTCGGTGTCAACCAGAGTGCACTGTCACGGGAGCTTGGAAACATGCAGAAGGAAGGCATTCTGCGGTATAAGAATAACGTGTTTGAGATCCTGTAACAGTAAACGCTTACATGTGAAAAACAATACAAGTGCATTGCATTTGCAATGTACTTTTTGTGTACATACCCATATAGTTAAACCGTTGCAAAGAGAGGTAATGCAAAATGAATACAAAATCTTTACTGCCGAAGCTGATGGCTGCGGTAATGACTCTTACTCTTCTTGCCGGCTGCCAGTCCGGTACAAAGCCTGCCGAGACAGCTTCTGCTGCACCGGAGGAGACAGCTTCTGCTGAACCTGAAACAACTGTAGATGTATCCACGATCGACATCAATGTCGGCGTACTCAAGGGTCCTACAGGCATCGGCGCGATCAAACTGATGGATGACTCCGAAAACGGTGTATATCCCAACTATCACTTTACGCTGACACCGGAGCCCACGGATATCGTAGCACGTCTTTCCAACGGTGATCTCGATATCGGTGCTCTGCCGACCAACGTTGCCGCAAATCTCTATAACAAGACAAGCGGCGGTGTACAGGTCATTGCGGTCAATACGCTCGGTGTTCTGTATGTTCTGGAGAATGGTAACGGTGTTCAGTCTGTTGAAGATCTGAAGGGACGTACGATCTACTGCAACGGTAAGGGTGCCAACCCTGAGTTTACGGTAAACTACATTCTGAAGCAGCACGGACTCACACCCGGTGAGGATGTCACTGTTGAGTTTGGTGAACCCAGTGAGATCGCTGCCCGCATGATCAGCGGTGAGATCGATCTGTGCATGCTGCCGGTACCGGTCGTAACAACGATCCTGATGAAGAATCCCGACGTACGCATGGCTCTGGATATGACAAAGGAATTCAGCGATGCGGCAGGAGACGGCAGTAACCTGACCATGGGATGCCTGGCTGCCCGTAAGGAATTCATTGAACAGAATCCGGAAGCTGTTGCGGCATTCCTTGAGAACTATGCTGCCAGCATTGACGAAGTTCTTGCGGATGTCGATGCCTCTGCTGAACTGGTTGCCAAGTATGAGATCACAGGCAATGCCGAGATCGCCAAAAAAGCTATCCCCGATGCCAGTATCGTATGCATTACAGGTGCTGAACTGAAACCGGCGCTGAACGGTTACCTGCAGGTACTGTTTGACGCAGATCCCGCTTCTGTAGGCGGAGCTATGCCCGGAGACGACTTCTACTATGTCCCGGCAGCGGAATAACCTGATTACAAAAATCTCGGTATTCCTGTTTTGGATCGGTGTATGGACTGCGGCTTCTCTGGCGGTGCATCAGGAACTCCTGATACCCGCTCCCTGGACCGTGGTCTTTCATCTTTATAACATCATCAGGAAAGGTACCTTCCTGAAGGTAGTCTTTACTTCCCTGATGCGTGTCCTGGGCGGGTTTGCCTGCGGCTGCGCTGCCGGTATCATACTGGCAGTGCTTTGCTGCGTTTCGCCGGTGCTGGATGCCTTGCTGTATCCGCCGGTGCGCATCATCAGTGCGATCCCCGTTACCAGTTTTATTATTCTTGTCATGCTGTGGCTGCCGTATACGTATGTACCGGTATTTATCGCGGCTCTGCTTGTTACACCGGTGATCTTCGGCAATGTGCAGGCAGGGATACGCGAGACGGATAAATCTCTGCTCGAAGTCGCCAGGATCTACCGCTTCGGCAGACGCAAGACTTTGACAAAAGTATATATACCGTCGGTGCTTCCGTATTTCGCTTCAGGGGCCTTGACCGCTCTTGGCCTGGCCTGGAAAGCAGGTATTGCGGCAGAGGTGCTGGCACTGCCGAAAAATGCGATCGGCAGCGGTATGTATTACTCAAAACTGTATCTGGAGACAGCGGATCTGTTTGCCTGGACCGTTATCGTCATTATCTTCAGTTTCTGCCTGGAGAAGCTGATCCAGTACTTTATGCGGAAGGGAAAGCAGGAGGAAAAGCACAATGAGAGCTGAAGACCTGTGTGTGCGTTATGACGATAAGATCGTCCTCGATCATTTCTCTGCCGACTTTGGTGACGGTATCACCTGTCTTGTGGGACCGAGCGGTTTCGGCAAGACAACACTTCTGCATGTGATCGCCGGTCTTGTCATTCCCGAAAGCGGCAGGATCACCGGCCGTCCCGACAAGGTGACGCTGATGTTCCAGGATGACCGCCTGTTTCCGTGGATGACAGCACTGGAGAATGTCCGCATCGTCTGTGATGATGCACAGAAAGCCGCATACTGGCTGCAGGCAGTGGAACTGGGCAGTGAGGCAGACACATACCCGGCAGAACTCTCCGGCGGCATGCGCAGAAGAGTAGCCCTGGCCAGGGCACTGGCCTTCGGCGGCGATCTGTTACTGCTGGATGAACCCTTCAAGGGGATGGATCTGCCGCTTGTACAGAGACTGGCACCATTGATCAAAGATCTGCATATTCCCGTCATCGTCTCCACGCATTCTCCGGAAGAACAGGAGATTCTCGGCGGTACAGTTCTTGAGATGGACAAACTGTAACCGTTGCGTAAGAGAAGAAAACAGTATATACTTCTCATGCCGGACAGGCAGTGATCACCTTCAGGATATCAGTACTTTTTTACGTACTGAGAACTGGAGGTTTTTATATGAAAAGTATTGTTGTCACAAAGATCCGCTTCTCAAAGCACTGTATCTCGATATCCGGGATATACGATGGTGAAGGCTTCGAAGCCATGCTGTACAGACATTCCGATCACTCCTGGCATCCTGATCCTGAGACAAGGGAGAAGGGAGAGAGGTTCATGGAAGCTCTGCAGAGGCAGGTGTTCAGCACTCTGACACCGAAACCGGCAAAGCCAGAGAAACACCGGCCGCGCGATACCTGGTTTGGCTGAGGAGGGAAACGGACACTTGTCCGTTTTCTTTACATCGGGCGGAAAGAAGACGTAAGATAGACCGGTAAACAACGATGATATACAAATCGGTAGAAGGAGAACAAATGACTGTAAAACAACTGACAATGTGCGGATTGACCGCTGCTCTGATCGCTGTTCTGGCCCCGATCTCGATACCTCTTGCAACAGAGGTACCGGTCTCGCTGGCGACTCTGGCGGTCATGCTGGCAGGAGGTCTCTGCGGGAGTAAATACGGGCCCCTTGCCGTATTGATCTA
>CADBMY010000100.1 GCA_902795905.1 uncultured Erysipelotrichaceae bacterium | reverse complement strand
ATGCCGGCACCGCCAAATACCTTCCACGGGAAATGCTCGGTGGTGAATGTCTTACCGTATTTACCCTCGTCAAAGAAACCGCTGAACGTCATGGTCGGATTCTTTTCGATCACTGCTTCTTCGCCATCCAGATAACATACATAAACATTGAATCTTGCCGGCGGTATATTCGCTGTACCTACCGCATTCTCATCCGGCAGGGTATCCATCTCGATATATCCTTCCTTCTGATCTTCCATAGGCACCGAGATGCCATCCGGCCATATGTTGATCAGGAATTCACTCTCCACGGAAGATTTATCCGCAAAGATGGCCTTGATCCCTATCGCCTGCTGTTTCTTATCCGCAAAGATCCCTGCTGTCTTTTCGATCTTGTCCGTCTTGTTTGTGATCTCTGCCCAGTAGGTATAGGCATATTCCTTATCCCTTGAAATACCGATATCAAAACCGCCTGTATTCGCAAATGTCACCCGCTTTGGCTCTTCCGTGGCATCCTTGATCATGAAGCGCAGTCTCGCTCTTCCGCCGATGCCGGCAATGACATCCGTTTCATTGAGATTGGCATTAGCGACCCAGTTTCCGTCTGCGTTCATCGCCGGGAAAACGATCTCCATCGCACCAACCAGCCGGAAAACAACATGTTTGGTAAAGATACCTCCCTCACCTTCATACTGAAAGGATACGGTTCCTTCCGCATGCGGGCTGTCCTTTTCACAGCTGACTCTGGCGAACTTATACTTACCGCTCATCCGTGGATTACTGACAGAAAGCGTATCATCCTCCGAGAAGATGCGGATCTTCTGGGACAGATCGTTACGTTCCACTTCACCTTCTTCCGTGATCTCAGCAATGCGGGCACCGATCCTGACAGGCTGTCCGTCCTTACGGATCGCATCCCCGAAGTCCTTATAGACATACATCTTGTAGGAACTTCTTTTTTTCTTTTTCTTATCGTCTTTTCCTTCCGCTTTCTTATCACCGCTTCCGGAAGCGATTGCTGCCCCTGCCGCAGCTGCACCGCCGATACTGACGATGGCCCCGCCGGGGAAGCCGGAATCATCAGATCCATCAAAGATCTCCGGCTTGATATACGTTCCATGATCTTCACCAGGCTTGTCATCTGCGTGCTCGGTAACAGACTGACTGACCTTATTCACAGTGAACTCAAAACGTATATTCAGATATGCATCGTCAGTTGTTACCGTACGGCCTCTGAGGTCACCTTCATGATAGATAAAGATAACGACCTTCTTTACACCCTGCTCAACAGTATAGTCGTTATAAACCGTCCATGACTTTGTGGCAGTGCTGTCAACACGATCGCCGTCTGTCGCATCCATCAGTTCAAAATCATTTTCAGAACTGAGTCTGAACTCGAAATCACTTCCATTGTCAAAATAGACTCTGGCATGCGTGCTGATATAGCCGTTGATTCCGTTGATGGTAGCAGAAGAACGCAGTCTGTCGCCTTCACTGAGATATCCGCGGTACACACGCTCATCTTTTACCCTGTAAAAGGATTGCTCATCCGGTGTATTGTTTGCCTGTACAAGTTTCAGATCCCACGGTTCCAGACACATCGCTTCCAGCATCCAGTCTACAGAGCCCCTCTTCTCGGAAGTATTCAAGTAACCATTTTTGTATATGAATGTTTCGCCGAATCGCAATGTATCCGAGATCGACTGATAAATGCGCTCCTGCTCAGCATGGACTTTCACAGCCGAAAAGGGCATCAGTGACAGAGCCAACAGGATAAATCCTGCAGCAGCCGCGTACAGGTATCGATATATGTTTTTTCTCTTACTGTTCATATATTTCACCTCCGTCAGCCTCCCAGTGCCGTAAGGGCAGTAATCAGCGCAAAACCCAGTGAAAGACCGCTCAGCAGGCTTTTGGCCTTGCCGCGCTGCGCAATACGGACATCATTGTTTTTGGCGGATGTCAGTGCTTCTGCCAGTTTATACAAAAGACCATCCTGTCTTCCGGCTGCCTGCAGCGAGAGCAGCGTACCGGAGATCCCGGCCATGGCTGAAGCAGGATCAGCCATCGTGATGCCTGTGCAGGAAGCGGCACCAACCACGATACCCAGCAGCAGGCTCAGGATGCTTCCCTTACCCTCTTTCCGGCTGAACAGAGAACCCAAGCCCTTGAAAGTATTGCCTATACCTCCCGAAAACAGCGACGACAGCAGGACTGCCGTACAGCCCTTGCCAAGGATCCCGCCATCCGCACAGGTAAACCAGGACAGTGCCTCTATGAAGTCAGAACCGCTGTTTCTTAAGGCCCCAAGCACAGTCCAGAGACCGGCCATAAACACCGTATACAGCAGTACCTTCGGCTTTGTAAACATGCCGAAAAGACCGCCGAGAAACGAGGTAACTGTCTTGGCGATACCGGTGATCGGTGACAGGACTTCTGTTACTTCCTGGCGGACAGAAGCGATCTGACCGACAGCCGCAGAGACTGTATTCCCCATCTCCCCAAGGTCCATCTCACCAACGGAAGATAACGCCGAAAGCCGCAGTCCTGCCGGCATCTCAGGGATCACATCAGGCTTCGGCATCTTTGGTGCTGCGGCTTTACGCTTCGGCTTGGGTGCTTCTTGTTTCAGTGCTTTCCCGCAGCGCAGGCAGAATTTCGAATCCTCATTGACAGGTGCCCCGCATTCCGGGCATACAAGCTCCTTCTTTACT
>CADBMY010000099.1 GCA_902795905.1 uncultured Erysipelotrichaceae bacterium | reverse complement strand
CAGGATCTCGATCCCGGCTTTCTCACATTCAGCCATTGTCAGTTCTTTGAACCTCTGTTCCACTCCGGGAATATTGAAGATCTTCCTTCGGTAACGGGGACAGAATACAAAATGATAGTTGATCAGAGAGACAGTGGTTTTCGTATGTCTATACACATTTTTCACACTTTTATTATACAACAAATGTAGATGTTTATCCAACATACATCTATTGAATTCTCCCTTTTTCAGCTCTCATCCGCACGGTTAAAACCGTGGGTTTTCCCGCTGAGGTTTGTTATAAACCGAAGAACAGAGGTGTGAGATCACACCTGTCTTTATACATACGTTTTCTTCTGCTGTACTGCTTCCGTCAGTTCGGAAGCTTTACCGTAATATTCTCAAAGCTCGCACCGCATCCGTAGGAGAATACACCGATATGGGCACCGTCAACGGAATGTCTGATCCGGGAACTCAGTGCCTTGGTATCATCGATATACAGGACGACGATCTCATTCTCACATACGAGGGTAACGTGATGTGTATCTGTCTTTGAGAAATCAAACTTCGTATACGCTTCCGGACCGTATTTCTCCAGATCCTGGATCTCCGTTCCTTCATAGTGCACAAGATCCTCTCCGGCATTCAGGCACAGCGCTGTGTAGGAAGGATCCGCTTCACTGCCGCCGAAGGCAAACCCGGCGATACCGTTATCATCCAGTTTCACATCACATTCCAGCACCATGGTCTGCGGCCGTGTTCCCATATCCGCAAGCGCATAGTTTCCGGCATCAGCCGAGAGGGTGATATTGTTACCCTTTATCTTGACCTTCCCGGCTTTCTTTACCGCATTTACCTTTTTCTCAACGGTAAAATACTGCGAGAATGTATCCGGTTCGCATACACCGAGAGTTCCGTCTTCCTTCTGCACAAGCTGGTGATTCAGGACATTTCCTGCCCACTGATATACACCGGAGTCTGATGACAGGCCAGCCCTGCCGAGCCACCCGCACAGATACCGGGTTCCGCCGATCTCTGCTGTCTTGGCAGCGTAGAAGATAAAATTATTGCCGTCAAGCACATTGTCTGCCGGGGCTGTGAACGGTCCGTATGCGCTGTCTCCCACAGCGTAATATGTCACACAGTCCCAGCTGTATGTCAGGTAATACTTATCTCCCATTTTGAAGAGATCCGGACACTCCAGCATATACTGTTCATGCGGTGCATATAGCGGTCCTTCAAATGTCCAGTTCCTGAGATCTGTGGATGTATACCTGGCAACCACACCGCCCTGTGTATCCTCTCTTGCGGCAATCAGCATCCACCAGCACTGATCCTCTTCAGACCAGAAGACCTCCGGATCCCGGAAATCATCTTTGGAATAATTCTCCGGACTGAAGAATGTATCTTCCGGTACCTTGGTCCAGTTTTCACTGTCAGTACTGACCGCATGCATGACGCATTCCTTGCCCTTACCGCCGTTGCCGGTATCATTATGTCCGGTATAGAACAGGTGATAGAGACCGTCATGATCCTGAAGTACAGAACCGGTTCCCAGTGCCGGATCAGGATCCGACATCCGTCCGAAGTTCAGTACCATGCCATGATCCTCATAGCTGTACAGATTCTCTGTTGAATACTTATAGATCGGATGATACCCCTGACCGTTATGATCCGTATCGTACAGGTAATATAATTCCAGTTCTCCGTCTTTTGTCACAAACGGCATTGTATCCCCGACATAGGCACCCTCCGGTGCCGGGTAAAGATTGTACTCTCCTGCTTCATACGGTTCATCAGGCAGAGAGGAAGCAGCACATCCCGGAATCAGAACAGCCCCCAGGCACAGTGCTAATAAGCATTGCAAGCGTTTCATACCAAGCCCCTTCAAATCAGACATCATTTCTGATCTTTCTGATTCTATTATAGTAACTTCGTTACGCTTTGTGTGCATTTGCACAATTTTTATGTGCATTTGTCAAACATCTGCTTAGTATGAATACGTGCTGATCTTCCCCGTTTCGTGTTCTTTGACCGTGATCGTTCTGTTTACGGGATCGATCTCATAGGATTCTGCCAGCCAGAGATCCAGGAAACGCTGATCGTCTGCCCGGTATGTTTCTCTTTCAGGCAGATCACTCTCGGCATAGCTGTAATTCTCCGGCGGCAGATCTCCGTAGTACTCTCTCTGTGTATCGGTCATGCCGAAGAAGAACAGACTGTCCGGGTAATTGATCGTATATGTCGGATCGGTATGATAGTACTTCCCGTCCAGTTCCATCATTACCCACTCATGGGCTTCGCTCTGATCTCTGCTCAGGGCTGAACAGGAGAAGGCATTGATCCCTGTCTGTAACAGATAATAGATATACTCGCCGGTGATCTCCTGACAGATCCCGATATCCTGCATCACGGCTCTGTAGGGATTTGTCTCCAGCATCGCATCCAGCGTATGTTCCCCGTCGTATGTATCTTTATGTGCCACATACGTTAATAACTCCATTGCCCGGATCTCTGCCGGAACATCGTACGGAACTGCTTCCGTGATCACCCGTGTGACCTTCTCACGGAACTGCTGTATCTCTTCCCGTACCTGTGCAGGATCTTTCCTGTACTGCAGATAACAGATGCCGTTCTGTACGTCGCTGCTGTTTCTGTCAACCAGTGCATAAGCCGGGGGAAAGCAGGTCCTTGCGGCATTCATCATGTACTGAAATATTTCCCGGGAAGAACACGGAAATGTCTCTTTCCCTTCCGTTACGGCATCACAAAAAACATAGAACTCCTCTTCAAAGTTCTCTCCGTATATCTTCGTGTATTCTTCTGACAGCACATGGGGCTGAAATGTATACTTGTAACCCTGTGCCTGCGGTGTCTGCTGCGTTGGTTCGGAAGTCGGCTTCTGCGGAACGCTCACGCTGCAGCCAGCCAGCAGGACTGCCGAAACTGCGCATATTACTTTCGTTATGATTTTGTACATACTTTGCGGTATCGTGATTATTCTTCCTCCAGGAGTCTGCGGATCAGTCTCTCCCTGTCGTTGATCATCATTGAAGTGATCCGGTAACTGTCAGTTTCTTCATACGTGATCGGGTGGATCTTTCCGTGATCAAAGCTCAGCAGCTGTGCCCCCGGCAGAGCCAGCAGGATCGGTGAATGCGTCGCAATGATAAACTGGGCACCTTCCTTCACACACCTGTTGATCTCAATAAACAGGGTCAGCTGCCGCTGCGGGGATAAGGCCGCCTCAGGTTCATCCAGCAGATACAGACCGTGACCACGGAAGCTGTTCTGCATCACCGCCAGAAAGCCCTCCCCATGAGATTTCTCATGGTAGTGCTGGGGCACACCGCCCGGTCCTCTGCTGTATTCTTCTTCCATCGTTGCAACATTGTAAAAGCTCTCCGCCCGCAGGAAATACCCCCAGCTGTACTTCTGTGCCCCGCGGGATAATCGCATGGCTTTATACAGCTCGGAGTGGGAGTCATACGTGGAAAACGCATAGTTCTTACTGCCGCCCTCGGGATTGAACCCGTATGCCACAGCGACCGCCTCCAGCAGTGTAGACTTCCCGCTGCCGTTTTCACCAACGAGAAAGGTCACCGGCGCCTGCAGAGATATGCACTCCGTGTCAGCCAGTGCCTCAATACTGCGCAGATAGCTCTCTGCCGGTATCTTTTCCCAGTCAATAAATATGTCATGTATACAGAGATCACTCATCTGCAGCATTCCCCCAGTACCTGTACCAGTCTGTCCATGTCTTCTTTACTGTTGTAGTAATGCACAGCAATACGCATGGCTCTTTCCGCTCCGTACATCCTGCCGTCACGGATATGCGCCGCGATCCCTGCCTTCTTCAGACAGTCATCCGTGATCCTGCAGTCCTTTCCAAACGTCAGGATAATGATGCCGCTGCGGTTCTTCTGCGGATAGTCAGACCAGAATGTCACCTCCGGTATTGCTTCCAGTTTATCTTCAAGATACCTGTTCAGTGACAGGATATATGTCTCGATCTCTTCCCTGCCCAGAGTGTTGTATCTCTCTGCCACAAGGCCTAGACTGCGTATACCTGCGACATT
>CADBMY010000098.1 GCA_902795905.1 uncultured Erysipelotrichaceae bacterium | reverse complement strand
CCGTTCTTTGCCGAAGTATGCACGAAGATCGTATCTCCGCCCCATTCCTCAGGCATCAGACCGAGTTCGGACATTTCATTCTTGACTCTGTCGGGATTGGCATCCGGACGGTCGATCTTGTTTACGGCAACAATGATCGGAACATTGGCAGCCTTGGCATGGTCGATTGCTTCGAGCGTCTGCGGCATGACACCGTCATCCGCCGCTACAACAATGACAGCGACATCCGTTACTTTGGCACCTCTGGCACGCATGGCCGTAAATGCCTCATGACCAGGTGTATCAAGGAATGTCAGCTTTCTGCCGTCCAGTGAGATCTGGTAGGCACCGATCCTCTGTGTAATACCGCCGGCTTCG
Source organism: uncultured Erysipelotrichaceae bacterium (assembly GCA_902795905.1). Taxonomy (GTDB): domain Bacteria; phylum Bacillota_I; class Bacilli_A; order Erysipelotrichales; family Erysipelotrichaceae; genus Bulleidia. The sequence goes on along the minus strand of CADBMY010000098.1, from coordinate 3,101 downwards.
CCGCTGGCTACCTTTGTACTTCTGATCGAGTCAAGCAGTGTTGTCTTACCGTGATCGACGTGTCCCATGATCGTAATGATCGGGGGTCTTTCCTTCAGTGTGGATTCATCATCGATTTCTCTGTCTTCCAGACTGTCTTCGTCGACTTCCTCGACCTTGGTAGGTTCAATATTAAACTCTAAACATACAGTCTCTACCATGTCATCATCGAGTTCACTGTTGATGGTGACCATCTTGCCTTCCATAAACAGTACTTTGATGATGTCACTGGCACTCTTGCCGCATTTCTGCGCGAGCTGACCGACAGTGATCCCTTCCGAATAAGTGATCGCTGTTACTTCTTTACCCTGGTTTGAAGCGCCCTGTCTGGGAAATCCGTTTCCGGAACGTCTGTTTCGGTTGTTATTCTTCCGATTATTCCCGGAACGTGTATTTTTCTTAGGCATTTCAGCACCTCTCTTTCATTTTTTATTTACTCAATAACGTTTCCATTTCTACCCAGAATGAATCCGGAATATCAATTTCAAGTGCTTTTTTCAGCGCATTGTTCTTACGGGCCAGGCGCAGTGCTTCAATATCATTCTTGATATATGCACCGCGTCCGTTTGCCTTGCCGGTCGGATCATATGCCACGGTACCGTCTGTACCTCTGACGATCCTGAGCAGTTCCTTCTTCGGAAGCTGTTCACCGGTTGCCACACATTTGCGCATCGGGATCTTTTTAGGCATCAGTTGTTATCCTCGTCGTAGTAGTCCTCGTACTCATCGTAGTCGATATCGTACATTCTTTCTTCTTCTTCGAGCTGCTGTCTTTCGATCTCCTCAAGTTCTTCTTCCGTATAGACAGGACGCATATTGTCATTGTTCAGACTGCTGCGCAGCTGCTGCTCAAGAACATTATTTCTGACTTTGATATCATCTTCGTCATTTCTGCGTTTTTTCCGTTTCGGCTTGTCCTGGTCTTTCGGCTTGGAAGTAGACGCAAGTTTCTCAAACTGGGAAACATAGTCGTTACGCTTGGCAACCTCTTCCAGATCGATCTTCTTACGTGTTGTCTTGACTTCCTTCGGCTCGGGTTCCTGTACAGGTTCTGGTTCACTGACCTCTTCCGGTTCTTCTTCAGGCTCAGGTTCCTCAGCCGGCTGTTCAGGTTCAGGCTCTTCAGCTTCAGCAGGTTCAGCCACAGGCTCTTCGGCAGGTGCCTCTTCCTTCTCCTCGGGTGCCATTGCCATCTCCGTACGGATACGCTCTTTTACAGCTTCCTGCATCTCTTCGGGGATCAGATCCTCGTTTTCTTCTTCAACAGGGTTTTCAGCCTTCTGCTGCTGGATCAGCGCGATCGCCTGCAGACGCTTCTCTTCTGCCTCTCTGGCTTCACGTTCAAGACGCTCAGCTTCTTTTCTGCGGATCTCGTTGCGGATCTCGATCTTACGGATCTCTGCTTCCGCCAGCAGCTGATCGTAGTCGATACCGTCTTCTTCAAGATCTCTTCTTGTCTTGATATCGATCTTGCGGCCGCAAAGTTTTACCGCCAGACGTGCATTCTTACCCTTCTTGCCGATAGCCAGAGAGAGCTGATCACCGCTGACGATTGCAAGGATACTGCCATCCTCGGCAGGGATAACATTTTCCACTTCGGCAGGTGCCAGAGCATTCCTGACAAGCTGTGTAATATCATCGCTCCACATGAAGATATCGACCTTCTCACCTCTGAGTTCATCGATGATCTCCTGTACACGGGACCCTCTGGGACCGATGCAGGCACCGATTGGATCAACTTCATCACTGTGGCTGATAACGGCCATTTTTGTACGGTCACCGGCATCACGGGCAATTGCCTTGATCTCAACGATACCCTGGAAGATCTCCGGGACTTCCTTCTCAAACAGACGTTTGACAAGCATCGGATCAGCTCTGGATACGAGTACCTGTGAACCCTTGCCGTCTTTGTTAACTTCTGTAATAACAACTCTGATCTTCTGACCTTCGAACAGATGTTCCTGCGGGATCTGTCCGGATTTAGGCATCATCGCCACCGTTTTGCCGATATTGACGAGTGTAAACTTATCCTTTACAGATTCAACGATACCGATCACCATTTCATTCAGCTGATCGATATACTCGTTATATACAGATGTCTTCTCGGCTTCTCTGATCTTCTGGCGGATGACATTTCTGGCCAGTGTAGCAGCTGCTCTGCTCATGCCGGTGATCTCGACCTTACGTCTTACAACATCACCGATCTTTGCCTCGGGATCATACTGTACTGCATCTTCCAGTTCCATCTCGAGTTCATCGTCTTCGACTTCTTCAACAACGTTATACAGCTGGAAGATGTCGATCGTCGCTGTCTTGTCGTTGATCTCTGCTTCAACATTGATATCCGCAATATCGATATCTTTCTTGTAAGCTTTGCACATCGCTTCTTTCAAAGCACTGATCACGACTTCTTCGGGGATCCTGCGTTCTTCTTCAATATCCGTCAGGGCCCTGAGCATGTCTTTGTATTTCAGTTCCATTTCAATTTCTCCTAGATCCTTACCGCAAACCTGATGAATTGAATATTCTCAAATGCGATCGTAACTGCCTTATTTCTGGTTTTATCACGGTAAGACAAAACCAGACTGTCTTCACTCATTGATGTAACTTCCCCTGTATACTCCTGTTTCTTATCGATCGGATGTTCCAGACGGATATACACATAAGGATTGTTCATCTGCCGAAGACTGTTGATATCCTTTACTTCACGTTCGGCACCGGGACTGCACACTTCCAGCATATATGCATCGGTGAGATCCGCGTCCGAATCCAGCAGCTCGGATATCTTTTCACTGACAAGCGCACAGGTATCAAGGTCCATCGTACCATCCGGTCTCATAATGGATATCTCCAGTGTCCTGTTTTTACCGCTTCCCAACCACTTGACTTCATACAGTTCGATCGCCATGGCATCAAGCACAGGTCTGATCAGTTCGGTGATTGTTTCTGTCTTATCCATATCCCTCCATAAACGAAGGAGTGCTTTCGCACTCCTGTTACGCTAATAATATACATGATTTGTAAATTACACGCAAGTCTAATCAGAACAACGACATCTGATT
>CADBMY010000097.1 GCA_902795905.1 uncultured Erysipelotrichaceae bacterium | reverse complement strand
CAGGTGATTGCCTTGACCGTCAGGTCTTTCATATCTTTTTCTTCATCGAAGTTGTACGGATCCTTGATGGTTCCTTCAAACGTGACATCATAGGCATAGGCACCATAGTGCATGTCAAACAGCATCTCTTCGGTATTGAAGCCGGAAATGGTCCAGCCTTCCGCAAGCAGCTGATCACCGGTCATGCCGATATACTTCGTGAGTTTGTCATCCGCAGGCATATGCTGGCTGAGGTTGTCGATCTGCGTGATCGGCAGGGGAGCGATCAGTTCTGCTTCCTTGCGGTCGTGATCAGGATCATCGAATTCGAGATCCCACAGCGATTTGGAGACATCTGCAGGCATTTCCGCAACCGCCCGGTAGATCGTATTGTTTAATTCAAAGACGAATACATAGTTCTTTTCGTCATACCCGGACTGCGGACTGGGCAGAGCCAGTACATCACCCATCACAGAAGCATCCCTGATGTCACTGACAGGTTCTCCCTCATATGCGGCAGGGGTCGTAAAGTGGGCGATATATTCAGCCGGGGCATCAGCCGTTACGGTAATATTCTGCTCATTGGAATAGTATTCACCGTCTTTTGTCCACTTGTAGAAACGCCAGTCATCTGTCGGCCTGCAGGCGATGTTGATGACGGTTCCTTTCTCTACATTCATGGCACTGGAAGAGAACTGATACTGTTCATCGAAGACAGGCTGTTCATCTCCTTCGGCCGAAGCGACTTCGCCAAGACCGTCGGTGTTGATGCGGATCAGTACGCCGTCCGCAGGCGGTGTGGGTGCTGTTTCCTCAGGCTGATTCTGTGCACACCCGGCAAATAAGAGACAGGGCAGAAGCACAGCTGTGATCATTTTTACTGTTTTGTTCATGAGATAACCTCCACGTACCATTCTATGATATTCCTGCAAATTATCAAACAGGGTAAATACGTTCACGGAAACAGTATAATAAGAGAAGATACATGATGTGTGCTGCAATGATATTCAAGGAATACGGAAAAGACAGGAAAGATACGATCATTCTGCTGCACGGCGGCGGTCTTTCATGGTGGAATTACCGGGATCAGGCAGAGCAGTTATCTTCGGCGTATCATGTGATCCTGCCGGTACTGGATGGCCATGCCGGAAGTGATGCGCACTTTACATCGATCGAAGATAATGCATCGGAGATCATTGCCTGGATCGATGAGAACTGCGGCGGTCAGGCTGTGCTGATCGGCGGTCTTTCCCTCGGCGGCCAGGTCCTGCTCGAAATGCTTGCCCAAAGACCGGATATCTGCCGTTACGCTCTTGCGGAGAGTGCAGCGGTGATCGCAGATAAACTGACAGGAGCGCTGGTCGGCCCGGCTTTTGGCAGCAGTTACGGACTGATCAAAAACCGGCAGTTTGCCAGACTGCAGTTTCGCTCTCTGCATATCAGAGATGAACTGTTCGAGGCGTATTACCGTGATACCTGTGCCATTGAAAAACAGGATATGACTGCGTTCATGAAGGCAAGTACTTCGTATGTACTGAAGGACAGTATCCGCAGTGTACAGGCAAAGGTTCACATCGTGATCGGAGAAAGAGAAAACAGGATCATACAGCAGTCTGCCGAAAAGATACATACATCAGTTTCAGGCAGTACGCTGCAGATCATACCGGACCTGTACCACGGGGAGTTCTCTCTGAATCATCCGGATATGTATGTACAGAAGGTCAATGAGATCATAACGGATCAGAAGAAATAAAGGAGACAGAGATGACAGATGTGAAGATCGGGCACATGTGTGTGCCGGTGCCGGATGGCTTTGAGGTTGTAAGCAGGGAAGACCGCAGCAGGATGAATTTCATCAGAGAAGGTGACGGGGAAGTCCTGCGGAATAATGACAAACATATCGTTCTCAGTATTGCCTGTAAGAAACATAATGCGCTGCTGGCTGCGTTAGCAGGAACGAAGGATGCCGTGAAGTCAATGGAGAAACAGGTGGCTTCGGCGATGGCTCCGTATGCGTATGCACTGGATACATTTGCGGCGGAGGATCTCGGCGGAAAGACGGCGGAGGCTTTTCAGTATTACTATACGGCGCAGGAGATCCCGATGTCAGGCACCAGTATGATCCTGAAAGAGGGCGGCATACATTACTATGTACATGCGTATTACCGTACACAGCTGCAGGAAAAAAGCAGAGCCATCCTGCAGGATATCTGTCACGGCATATCCTGGGAATAGATACAGAAAAAACAGAGCAGAATACGGCAGATGACCGTCGGAACATGCATGATCGCAGAGTACTGACGGTTTTACTTTTGGCAAACGAAGTATAGAATATATCACAGTAAAGTGAGGAAACTATATGGGAGACAGATTTGACGCTGT
>CADBMY010000096.1 GCA_902795905.1 uncultured Erysipelotrichaceae bacterium | reverse complement strand
CCCAGCATGATATCCAGGATCCAGAGATGTACATCTTCATCTGCTGTATGTATGGCTGCTTCATCAAAAGTCAGATATGCCCTGACTTCATATCCCTCGTTTTCCAGATAATGCCTGACCAGTTCATTCAGATCACGTTCATCCTCAACGATACCTATTACTTTTTTCATTCTTTCCCCACCTAATAATTAAGGCGTATATACGCCTTAATTAATGCCGTACTTTTCGCGTACGATCTTCGCGATCTTTTCTACTTCCTCAAAGCAGATCTCATCGGTTTCCGCTTCAGCCATGACTCTGACCAGAGGTTCCGTACCGCTGGGTCTGACAAGAAGACGTCCGTTGCCGTGGAGTTCCTCATTGACCTGTGCGATCGCAGCCGCAACATCAGCATCGTTCATGGCTTCTTCCTTGTCGGATACCTTAACATTGACCAGCAGCTGCGGATAGATCTTCAGTCCTTCACAGAGTTCAGCAGCCGTCTTTCCTGTCTCCTTCATGATCTTCAGGAACAACAGAGCAGTCACAAGACCGTCACCGGTCGTTTCATGTTCACTGAAGATAATATGTCCGGACTGTTCGCCGCCGACAATATCACCTTCCTGGCACATCTTCTCATAGACATATTTGTCACCGACCTGCGTAGACGCAACCCGGATATTCTCTCTTTCCATTGCCTTGAAGAGACCGAGGTTTGCCATGACAGTCGTAACGACCGTATTATTCGAGAGCTGACCGCGGTCACGGAAATACTTACCGGTAACATACAGCACATGGTCACCTGTGATCAGTTCTCCGGACGGCGAAACAAGGATCATTCTGTCGGCATCACCATCAAAGGCAAGACCGAGATCATACTCACCGTTTCTTACCGTCTCCTGCAGCATCTCCGGATGTGTAGAGCCGCATTTCGTATTGATATTAATACCGTCAGGTGTACTGTTGATCACATGTACATCCGCGCCAAGTGCCTTCAGCACACGTTCAGCTGTCACACTGCTGGAACCGTTGGCACAGTCAGCAGCCAGACGGTAACCGGAAAGATCCAGAGGGAATTCCCTGCAGATCCAGTCGATATAATCTTCCAGACCCTGATGATACGGGATGACCTTACCGATCTGATCATCGGTCTTAAACGTCAGTGATGTCTTTCCGTCAATATATTCTTCGATCAGGTCTTCAACATCGGAAGAGATCTTCAGTCCGTCTTTGGAGAACAGCTTGATACCATTGTCATAGAACGGATTGTGGCTGGCACTGATCATCGCACCGCAGCAGAAATCCTCTTTCTGCACCAGATACGAGATCATCGGTGTCGGACCGTAGCCAACCAGGTAGGCGTCACAGCCTTCACTGGCAATACCGGCTGCGAGAGCACTCTCCAGCATGTCACTGGACAGTCTTGTGTCCTTACCGATAACGATCTTCTGTTTCTTTTCCCGGCTGAAATACCAGCCGATATACCGACCGACAATAAACGCTCTTTCTGCCGTTAAGGTTACATTTGCCTTACCGCGGATGCCGTCCGTTCCAAAATACTTACCCATTGTTAACTCCTTCGCCGCTCTCGTTTGTTTCGGCATTCTGTTCACCAAGCACATTCAGGATATATGTCGAATTTGCCAGGGAATATCTGACCAGACCGTTGCCCGGCTGTTCCACCTGCAGCGTAAACTCATTAATACCCGGCTTGGCGTCTTTCATATCTACATAGACATAGATCATATCTGCAGTGATCTTCTCTACATTCTCTTCCGTACCGAAGACCGTTACGGAAGTCGTTGTAATATTATCAGGCTGCGATGCCTTGTAGTTGTTTACATTATTCCGGTAATTGATATTGACATCCTCAATGACCTTGGATACACCTTCTGCCAGTGTAACATTCATTGTGATCTGGTTGATATTACTGGAATTTACACCCGTAGGCAGCGTGATCGGTCTCAGCAGTGTGGAATCCTTCGTGATCGTTGACGCATTCAGGGTAACAATGACCTTATCGATCTGTCCAAGCACAGATTCCGCACCGTAGATCGTTACGGTCTGCTGGTCCATGGAAATTGAAGATATCGCCTTGCCGTCCGGTACTTCACCGGTCACTTCCACCTCGATCGGAACTGTCTTGTTCGGGGAAGTTACTGGCACTGTAACACTGATCGTATTCGGGAAGATATCCGCATTAACAGGCTGTCCGTTTACATCATAGGCGATCAGTCTGGCTTCCTGGGTAAACTCTGAAGTCTGCCCGGAGACATCGATCAGCGCCTTAACAAACGAGATCGAATCCAGCGTATCCTTGGAAGCTCTGACATTGACTTTCTGGTATTCAAATACAGGCAGACCGACACTGTAGATACTGTCCATCTTTTCCAGATTAATAAAGTCATAGGAAAGATCGAACTGCTGTGTCGTCTTCTTCTTCAGTGTGATATAGACATTGGAAGGATCGATCTTGACGGAAACACTGTCACCGTATCCTTCTGTTGTCAGCTTAACTTCATGTGTACCTTCGGTAAGACCCTCAAGGTCCGCAACGACCATACCCTTGGCATTGGCAGCCGAAGTAACGTTGGACGCATCTCCTGTAATCGTGACCTCTGCTGAGGAAGGCAGACCGCTGAGTTCAAACGTATCAGTATTGTATTTTGCTGTCACCGAGACATTGGACAGTGTCTTGGCCGTGGTCAGCGGATTCGTATACAGGGCAAGCGTAGAATCGTAGTTAACAACAAAGTACATCATGACCGCAAGGAACAGCGGCACAAACATTTCCATCCAGTGGTTTCTGCTGAACAGTGTCTTATCGATCAGGCTGGAGAACCAGCGTACGATACGCATGACCCAGTCAAGCAGATGCTGGTAGGTATCATTGACTGCTCTCTGGCTCTGAGCGGCGATCTGGTTTGCACGTCTTGTCTTATCATCATCCGTACGGCGTACGGGTATTCTCTTCCGAGGATTCTCTGACATTACTGCTTACCTCCTCTGTCCGCTGCCTTTTTGGTCGTTTCCAGAAGATCGACCATACTCAGCGTCTGTTCCAGATCTTGATTCAGCCCGACAATACCGGAAATATCCAGATTGGTCGTATCATAGATCTTCGGTTCTTCCGGCTTCGGCTGCGGTGCAGGTTCCGGCTGGGACGGTGTCTCCGGCTGGGACGGTGTCTCCGGCTGAGGCTGTGCCTCCGGCTTAGGTTCATCACGTTTCTGCAGCCTGCGCATGCTTGCTTCGCGGGCAAGTCTGACTTCCTCGGCAGACATCCGCTGAGGCTGAACAATCTGTTCCTGCTCGGCCGGTTCAACATATTCGGCATTAACAACACCGCTGAACGTATGCTCACGCTCACGGCGCAGTTCTTCTTCCTGACGGCGCTGTTCGAGCAGATACTGTTCCTGCTCAAGACGGCGCTGTTCAGCCTGTCTTCTTTCTTCTTCCAGACGCTGCTGTTCAGCGATCCTCTGTTCCTCTTCCAGGCGTCTCTGCTCAGCCAGTCTCTGCTCTTCCTTCTGACGGCTGACTATCTCTTCCATCTCTGTCTTAACACTGTCATCAATGATAGAAGAAGGCTTTCCCGGATAGCTCGGCGCAGGTCTTTCTTTTTTCCTCGGCAGTTTGATGTCATCAGCACCGTGTTCCAGTTCCTTGATCACGTCTTTCTTTTCCGGTTCACGGCGATGTGAGAACAAACCGAAATGACGCTTCTTCGGCGAATCTTCGATCACTACCTCAGGCTCTTCACTGACTGTGTTCTCAGCCGGGATCACTTCTTCTGTTTCGATCTTGGCAGAAGGTCTTTCTGCTTCCTGCTTCTTGATCGCAAGTTTATTCAGAACACCTGTATCACCGTTGGATGTACGCTTATCCTCAATAACAACATCTCTTGCCGGTTCCACGACACCGCCGCCCGAGCGTACCTCGGTCTCTTCTCCGCAGATCACACGCATCAGATAATCACGCAGCCCCTTACTGTCTACGCTGAAGATCTTACCGCCTTCGGTAATACTGATCGCACCTGTCTCTTCCGAAACAACGACTGTTACGGCATCGGTGATCTCACTGATACCGATCGCAGCTCTGTGGCGGGCACCGTAACGGGAAGGAAGATCCAGTGTTGTCGGCGGGAAATACGCACTTGCGCAGGCAATGCGGTCACCCTGAATGATCACGGCACCGTCATGCAGAGGTGTCGATGTCACAAACAGCGATGTCAGCAGTTCTGCCGAAACGACCGAATTCAGCTTCGTGCCTGTGGAAATATAGTCTTCCAGAGAGAATGACTGTTCGATTGAGATCAAAGCACCGGTCTGATCTTTCGACAGCAGCATCGCTGCCGTAACGATCTGATCGACCAGGTTTTCCTTTTCATTGCCGGTCAGCGTCGTGATCTTGGAGAAGACATTGGATTTACCGATCCTCTCAAGCAGACTTCTGATCTCCTGCTGGAAGATGATAAAGACCGCCAGGAATCCCCAGTTGATAAAGATGTTCGTCACATACTCTACGGTCTTAAGACCCACCAGTTTGGCGATCGTATCGATCATCAGTACCAGCAGAACACCTTTAAAGATCTGGATCGTACGCTGATTGTTGCGGACAAGACGAATCGTATAGTAAAGCGCGATCCACATCACAAAAATATCAAAGAACATTGTGACGATGGTGCGCAGATTTTCATAATTAAAAGTATAACCGGACAATTTTATGTTCTCCTTCGTCTGTAAATTATAACATAATTCTCTGTATACAAAAGGAAACAGAAAGAAAAACCGGCAACTTGCCGGTTAATTTCAGTCTGTCCAAAGTTCGTCCGGATAGATTCCCTGTTCGCGCATCTCGGCGAGTCTTGCGACAACACCTGGCTTGTCCTCCTGATAGGTGATGCCAAACCACTGATCCTTGCTTGACAGCATCTTTACGGAACATTCATCCTCATCCAGCAGTTCACCGACAGCTGTCGGAATGACATGTTCACACTTCAGCGGATTCTTCCTGATATTATCTTTCAGGAAGTTCTCAAAGACAGGCGCACACTCATCAAAGATACGCGGAGTAAAGCCCCAGAAGTTCATGGATACAAGCGTTCCCTCGGGAAGCAGCTTCCACTCACCCTCCGCACCGTACAGCGCCTTGCCGTTCTTCTTGACGATCTTCTGGATCTCTACGATATGGGTCAGATAGCCGTTGGCCTGCTGGCATACACCTCTGGTAACACTGCCGTGATCTGTCAGTGTATTGATGCACTCATAGCCGACCATCGCATACTTATCATCCTTGATCTCCGTCGTCAGGTACTCATACATGACACGGAAAGCATCCTTGCCGTAGAAATCATCCGCATTGATGATGCAGAAAGGTTCCTTAACGACATCTCTGCAGGCAAGCAGCGCATGTGTCGTACCCCACGGTTTCTCACGTCCTTCCGGTACCGTATACCCTTCCGGCAGATCATCCATATCCTGATAGGCAAAGCCAACCTCCATGTACTTCTCGATCCGGTCGGTCAGGTTCTTTCTGAAAAGATCTTCATGTTCACGTTTGATAATCAGAACAACTTTCTCAAAACCGGCCTCATGTGCATCATAAATAGAAAAATCAATGATCGGTTCTCCGTGTTTTCCAACACCGTCGATCTGCTTCATTCCTCCGTAACGACTGCCCATGCCGGCCGCAAGGATTACTAAAGTGGGCTTTATCATTATCACTTATCTTCCTTTCGTAACTATTCTGATTATATCATCGTTTTAATTCTTTTCATCAATGAGTTATGGTATGATACTCCCATGAAAAAACTCATCCTTGCCAGTCAGTCTCCGAGAAGACGTGAACTGCTCGAAAAATGCGGTATTCCCTTCAACGTGGAAGCTGCCGATATCACAGAAACGATCGATCACAGTGCTGAGATCACATCCGAGATCAAACGCCTGGCAGAAGCCAAAGCATCCGCTGTCTTTGCCCTGCATCCCGACAGCATCGTCATCGGCAGTGATACGGTAGTTGTTATCAACGGCAAGGTCATGGGCAAGCCGAAAGACCGCCGTGAAGCTGCTGCAATGCTTCATGATCTTTCGGACAATGTACATCAGGTCATCACCGGTCTCTGCATCATCAGTGCCGACAGAAAATACACCGATGTTACCGTCAGTGATGTCTATTTCGACAAGATCAGTGATGAAGAGATCGATGCATATACCGCCACCGATGAACCGTATGACAAAGCCGGAGCCTATGCCATCCAGGGCTGGGCAGGCAAATATATCAAACGCATCGACGGTGACTATTACTCCATCGTCGGCTTCCCTCTCAGCATCGTTTATAAAGAGCTGAAAAACCTGTCCCTGTATTGATTTCCTGTTGTTTTTTGGTATTATATATACGCTTAGGCCGCTTTAGTATAATGGCAATACGCAGCAATGGTAATGCTGAACTGGCAGTTCAATTCTGCCAAGCGGCACCAT
>CADBMY010000095.1 GCA_902795905.1 uncultured Erysipelotrichaceae bacterium | reverse complement strand
GAAGGGAAAAGCTACGAAATATCGGAAGATATACCGGCAGGATTCTTTGGTAAATTTGATTAAAAAGGATATAGATTCCATGGTTACTGATCATGAGAATCTATATCCTTTTTGTTAAGATGTACAGTCAGATATCAGGGAATGATATGTTCCTCTCCCTCTTCCCAGAGCAGGTCCGGGTTGAAGATCGTGGCGGCAGTACGATAGATCGCGGTAGGCATGACCAGTTCCGGCTTCAGGTGTGAAGGCATCTGAATGATCTCGGCTGTACCGTTCAGGAGTCTGCGCAGATTCTCGATGACATCATCCAGGACAAAAGCCGGCTGGGAGAAGATATCCACGGTATTGGCATAGGCCACATGACCGGTGAAAGTCTGATCGTACTGATCACGCATAGCCTGAATGCGCAGGAGTCCCCTGAGCATCGTGCTGACTGCTACACCGGAGTAAGCACCGCCGACGGAACGGGTGCCGACGTTGGAGTTCATCGCATCACCGGCAAACAGGATCCGGCGCTTGTGATCCAGCAGGGAGACCGAGCCGGGTGTATGTCCGGGTGTGTGATAGACCGTAACTGGTCTGTTTCCAAGCTCGAATACCTGCCCGTCCTGCAGGGGCTGATAGACCGTGCTGTGTTCCGGGACGATCCGTTCCAGTGTCTCATACGGGAAGATGTGATCATATCTTGGCCAGTTGTACCCAAAGGTACCTGTCTCGTAGTGACCGACGGTCTTCATCTCTTCCATGCGCTGCAGCTTCCTGCGTACTGCCTCGGGATCACCCATAGCCCTTGCGCCGGGAACCAGAGCGATATCCGCCGGGTGCATCCACACGGTCTCGAACTGATCGGAACCGCCGTTATGATCACCGTGCATATGTGTGACAACGACATCGTATGGTTTGTCGGTCAGTGTCTCCACGGTCTTCTTTACGTCGTAAAGACCGGTTCCGGTATCGATCAGCAGTGCTCTTTCCTCACCGATCAGAAGATACTGGCAGTCGACACCGAATTCATTGATGTGATACGTGTTTGGCGCGATCTCCGCGATGATCGGCCGGTTGATCATTCCCATGGGAATACCTCACTTTCTATATTATTCTGCGACTGACTTGCGGTTAAGCCAGGTATTGCTGAAGAAGTAGGGGAAGATCACAAGCCCGTAGCCATAGCTGGCAATGACAGAGCCATACCAGAATCCCTGCAGACCAAAGCCAAGGACCACACCCAGAAGATATGTCAGACCGATACGCAGGATAAAGCCTTCGGTCACACCCATGAAGAAATTCATCTTTGCCTGACCAAGACCGTTGATAAAGGCAAGACTCGGACTCCTGACCGCAAAGCCCATGAAGGAGATGGCGGCCACCGGTGCATAGACATGCGAAAGACGCAGGACTTCCGGATCGTTGTTGAAGAGCGAGAAGACCTGTTCGGGGAAGGTCAGGATACCGAGGCTGATCAGACTGACAAAGATCAGATCAAAACAGAAGACATGGAAGAAGACCGAACGCACACGGTCGATCTTACCGGCGCCGAAGCTCTGTCCGATGATCGAAGAACCGGATGTATTCAGCGCATTGGCAACGATCAGGGCGATACTGTTCATCTTGTTTCCGACGCCGGTGACCGCACTGGCGGCAACACCGTAGGTATTGATGAACGAACTGACAAAGAGCCCGGAGATACTGCCGGCACTGGTCTGTACGGCAATCGGCAGACCAAGCTTTAACATTGTCATTAACGGCTTTCTGTGAATGCGGAAACTGGCAGGACGGAAGTCAAACGCAAAGGCATCCCGGTGTCTGTACAGGTAAGTCAGACACAGTAACAGGGAAGTACCCTGGGACATGATCGTGGCCAGAGCTGCGCCGAAGGCACCCATGTGGAAACTGCCGATAAACAGAAGATCCAGCAGGATATTCATCACCGACGCAAAGACGATGAAGTACATCGGGTGTTTGGAATCACCCATCCCGCGCAGGATCGCCGAGACCATGTTGTAGCCGAAGATAAACACCATGCCCCAGCTGCTGCAGAGCGTATAGGCAAGCGCTCCGGCATACGAGGCGGCAGGCGCATGTAACAGATTCAGGAACGTATCTGCGGATGTCAGGCAGAGCACGGATAACAGGACAGCTGTCAGAAACGAAATGCTGAACAGGGTACCGATGACACCGTTCAGTTCATCTCTCTTGCCGGCACCGATATACTGGGAGACCATGATCTGTCCGGCAGTCGCAAAGCCCATGCCGATAAACGTAAACAGGTGGATCAGATCACCGCCGATGGATACAGCAGAAAGACCTGCACTGCCTTCAAATTGTCCGACAATGACCATATCAGCCATACTGTATACGGTCTGCAGCAGATTGGATAACATTACCGGATATGCCAGGGTAAGCAGTACGGGGGCGATCTTTCCCTTGGTAAGATCTCTGATCAGTCCTTTATCAGCCATATAACTCCTTAAAAAACAAGAGTGCTGCCAATGATTCGGCAGCACTCATATGCATCCAACTTCTAAAGAACAGTAACACGTCTGCCGTACAGTTGTCAATGGAAACTGTACATACCGCACAGCAGGATCAGACACAGCAGGATGCACAGGATGATCTGCGATCCGGTGGGTATCCATGGCCGTGAAAGCATAAGAAAAGGCTCCTGTACCCCCTCGGGTACGTAATAACGAATACTTGTATGATCGTGCATATTACTTTGTCCGTGCTATCTCATAACGAAAGAGTGTACGGATATCATCTTCATCCATATAGGGATAGATCTCATCAAAACTGATCTGTATCCTGCCTGCGATGTAGTCCTTTAAAAGTCTGTGCAGGGCATCCTCAGAGACAAAGGGCAGATATACCTGCCAGTTTTCATCTCTGCCGGCCGCATAGCGGAAACAACGGTCTGCACTGTCCTGATCCATGAACGGAAGCAGTTCACCGATATCGACCGGTATGCCGTCCCTGATCAGCTGTACAGCGATCCTGCCTATATCATCTTCGTCCATATTTGACAGTATTCGCCTGTCATACAGCAGAGATGTCATATCCATCCCAAGAGCCTGAGCAGCCTGCATACACCTGGTGATCCCGTCTTCATCCATGTACGGCACCAGTGAAGCAATATCTACGGATATCCCGTCTTTCATCAGTTTTACGGCGATCCCGGAAACATCATCTTCATCGAGAAACGGTGCCATCACACTGAGCAGAGAAGGATGTGCAGGTGTGATCCTTTCCGCGATCTCTGCCAGATCATCTTCATCGAGACTGCGGATCACCTGATGCAGTACGCTCTTCCTGGAGAGATACGTTTCCAGTTTTTCTTCGGGCAGTAAGCGCAGAACCTTTCCCAGATCATCCTCATCCATATAGGGCATCATACATATAAGCAGATCGGGATCTCTGCGTACGGATTCTTCCGCGATCTCTGCGATATCATCCTCATCCATGTACGGCAGGATATCTTCAAATCTTACATCCTGAAAAGTCATGTCTTCTGTTTTCAGTATTCTTCTGGCCAAAAGGACCAGATCATCACTGTCCAGAAACGGAAGTATATTCTTAGTGCTCATCGCCGTCCTCCTTTCGCCGGGACAGAAATACCTGTTCATCTTTACTGAGGTAAGGCATCAGTTCCTCATGGTTTACGGTAATACTTCCGCAGGATATCCGGATCAGTATCTGTTCTCTCTGAGCGGGAGACATTCTCCACAGATGTTCGGAAGGAATCAGTGCGATCCTGCCCGAAAGGATATCCTGGTACAGTGCCGATGTTTCACTCTTCCGTTCAAGACACAGAAGATCATCCAGATCGGTATGATAAAGATCCAGCAGTAATATGCAGGAACTGATCGATGGCAGGGCAAGACCCTTCTCCCAGCCGGATACTGCCTGCCGGGAGACATATACCGCTTCGGCGACTTCGTCCTGGGTCATACCCTGCCGGATGCGAAGCTCCCGCAGACGATCACCAATCACTTTCGTATCAAGCATGACTGTTCTTCCTTTCTGCATACATGATAATTCAGACAGTGTCTTCCGTCACGCAAGCAGTACTTGCATGGGATATACTTGTATAGAGGAGATCATGAATATGAAAGAAAAGATGATACCGGCATTTGCAAAAGCTAACGGAGGACTTTTCGGCAGTACCGAGAAAGCAGATATCGGTGATGCGTATGCGAAGATGGCTGAAGAGAAGATCGACCTGATGGGCTGGGCAGATCCGTTCATGCCTGATCCTTCCATGCCTGACTTTATCAGAGAGACACTGGCAGAAGAAGTAATGAAGGAATCTGCAGCACACTATACAGCACCGGTCGGCAGTCTGCGTCTGCGTCAGCTGCTGGCAAAGAAGCTGAAACAACAGAACGGTCTGGATGTGGATCCGATGCGCAATATCATCATTACCCCAGGCTCTGACAGCGGTCTGTACTTTGCGATCCTGCCGTTTGTGCATGAAGGGGATGAAGTGCTGATCCCTTCCCCGAGTTATCCGAATAACTTTCTGGATGTCGAGATCATGGGCGGTATACCGGTGGCAGTGGAGCTGAAGGAAGAAGAGGGCTATCAGCTGAATGTATCTCTGCTGGAAGAGAAGGTCACGGAACGTACAAGGATGGTCATCCTGACACACCCGAACAACCCGACGACTGTTGTCTATGACAGGAGATCTCTGGAAGCCCTGGCAGACTTCTGTATTCGTCATGATCTGATCCTGGTCTGTGATCAGGCCTTTGAGGACTTCACATTTGAACATGAGATGGTCACACCGGCTTCCCTGCCGGGTATGTTTGAACGTACGGTAACGGTCTTCTCGTTCTCCAAGGGCATGGGTCTCAGCGGTCTGCGGGTAGGCTATATCGTGGCGGATGACAAGGTCATGGATACGATGTATGCCAATGCGGTAGCTGTAGTGGGTGCGGCATCTACCTCAGCGCAGAATACCGTATGCAAAGCGCTTGAGCATCCGGAGTTCATGAAGGTATTCGAAGAAGCCTACGCATACAGGAGAGTAAAGGCATATGAGATCCTGAACAGTATTCCCGGTGTAACATGCGCCATGCCGCAGTCCGGGTTCCTGTGCTGGGTGAATGTTTCTGCCCTTGGTTCATCCTCCGAGATCGTTTCTTATCTTGTCAGGGAAGCACGCGTATCGGTCAATGACGGTATCAACTACGGTGCCGGCGGTGAGGGACACCTGCGTATCGTGATCGGTGTATACAGAGATAACGATAAGGTGATCGATGCCCTGTATCGGATCAGAGATGCCCTGTGCAGACTTGCGGAAGCGAAGGGTATCGCATAAGAAAAGTCATGCGTGCGCATGACTAGAGAAGTCTGATATTCGTATCGGAGAGTTCTTCCCGCATCTCCTTTGGCCAGAGCGAGGACTGTACTTCACCGATATGTGCTTTATTCAGCAGTAACATACATAATCTGGACTGTCCTATACCGCCGCCGATGGTGTAGGGCAGTTCTTTTTT
>CADBMY010000094.1 GCA_902795905.1 uncultured Erysipelotrichaceae bacterium | reverse complement strand
GTGCATACCGCCAAACTGTTCATGGCCGGTGACGGACTGCTGCACGGGGCTGTGTACAAGGATGCCTACAGGAGAGGAAACGGTACCTACGTCTTTGATGAGATGATGGAAGGAATCGAACCGATCGTTCGCAATTACGACCTGAGATATTATAACCAGGAATCGATCCTCGGCGGGACTGAGCTCGGGCTGATGACATATCCGCTGTTCAACAGTCCGCAGGAATTCGGTGATACGATGGTGAGACTTGGCTTCAACCTGGTATCACTGGCCAATAACCACAGTCTGGATGTCGGTGAGACAGGCATACAGAGATCGATGGAATACTGGCGGAAACAGCAGGGTGTTGTCACTGCCGGTACATATACATCTTTTGAGGAACAGGCAGAGATCCCCGTCCATGAGATCAACGGGATCACCTATACCTTCCTGAGCTATACCTACGGATGCAACGGCCTCTTACCTCCGGCCGGCAAGGAATACCTGGTCAACATCTATCCCGGACATGAAGAGGAGATGCTGGAGAAGGTCAGGGAAGCCGACAGGATCAGCGATGTCGTGATGATCGCGATGCATTGGGGCATTGAGTACTCGTTTGAACCATCTGCTGAACAGAGACAGCTGGCACAGGAGCTCGTGGATGCCGGAGCCGATATCATCATTGGTTCCCATCCCCATGTCATCCAGCCGGTTGAACGTATCGGGAATGCGGTATGTTTCTACTCCTTTGGCAATATGATCAGTGCTCAGCTGGAGACACAGAATCTTACCGGACTGATCGCCGGTCTGACCATCACCAAGACTACAGATCACGGGAATACCGAGATCACCATCTCGGATATCCACACGGATCTGATCTACACGTACTATGCGAACCACATCAATTTCAGACTGTATCCCTATGATGAACTGAATGACAGTATTCTGCCGGGATATCAGGAGTATTATAAGAGATACATGGATATCGTCACCGGCGGGGATGAGACGATACAGATCGGAGGCATGAGATGACAACAGTATCAACGATGAGTATCGATGCGGCAATCGATGTCGCAAACGAGATCCTGACACATCTGGAGAACGCGCATAAGAATCTGATCAGTGCCAAGAAGTGGGGTGTTTTCGATATCCTCGGCGGTAAGCTGATCGCTACCGCAGGCAAGCATGAACAGCTGGAACTGGCACAGAAGGAACTGACACAGGCTGTATCGAAGTTTGCACTGTTAAAGAAGCTTGTCTCCTACTATGACTACCTGCAGAATTACGATCTCAAAGTCAATGATATCTCGATGGTCATGGACTATCTGTTTGACAATCCGATCACTGACTTTATCACCCAGAGCAAGATCAAGAATAATATCATCGAAGTTGAAGATGGTATTGCCCAGATGCATGTGATCATCGAGGATCTGTACAGACAGGAGACCGAGGCGGCAGATGAGCTGCTGAAACGGGTGGAAGAACTGAAGAAGCAGAGAGCTGCAGGAACGCGGTAACCCGCGTTTTTTCTTTTCCTGTGCAAAAAGTCAGTGTGATGTCAGGACAAGTTACAGATATCGTTTGGTACAATAAAAGTACAGAAGAAAGCGGGGAATGATCATGGTACGTATGATGACACTGGGAAAGACCGGGATCACAGCTCCTCAGAACGGATTCGGTGCACTGCCGATCCAGAGAACAGAGATGACAGAAGCAGTAAATATCCTGCGCAGGGCATATGACGGCGGTATGCGCTTCTTTGATACAGCCAGGAACTACACGGACAGTGAAGTAAAACTGGGAAAGGCATTTGAAGGCATCAGAGATAAGATCTATATCTCTACCAAGACACATGCCCTGACACCGGAACAGGTGCGTAAGGAACTGGATATCTCCCTGACAAATCTGAAGACAGATTATGTCGATATCTATCAGTTCCATCAGGCTTCACAGGTCTACAGACCGGGAGACGGCACAGGTATGTACGAGGCCTTCCTGGAGGCAAAAGAACAGGGAAAGATCAGACATATCGGTATTACTGCCCATAAGCTGAATGTAGCCCTGGAAGCCATCGAATCAGGCTTATACGAGACACTGCAGTTTCCGTTCAGCTATCTTTCGGCAGAGAAGGATCTGGAGATCGTCAGGAAGTGCAGGGAAGCGGGTATGGGCTTTATCGGCATGAAGAGCCTGGCCGGCGGTCTGATCACGAATGCCGAAGCAGCGATCTGCTTTGCCCATCAGTTTGATCATGTGATGCCGATCTGGGGTATTCAGCGGATGAGTGAACTGGAGGAATGGCTCTCCTTCATGGATAAGGATCCTGTCATGACAGCTGAGATACAGGCATTTATCGACAAGGAGAAACAGGAACTGGCAGGAGATTTCTGCCGCGGCTGCGGTTACTGCATGCCCTGTCCTGCAGGTATCAAGATCAATAACTGTGCAAGGATGAGCCTGTTATTGAGAAGAGCACCATCAGCCAAGTGGTTAAGCGAAGAGAATCAGGCAGAGATGATGAAGATCGAGCAGTGTCTGCACTGCTATGCCTGTGCATCCAAGTGTCCGTATGAGCTGGATACACCTGCACTGCTTGAAAAAAACCTCGCCGATTACAAGCGTGTGCTTGCCGGTGAGGTCAGTATCTAGTATTATTTCAGTTCTTTGAACGAACGGCGCAGAGCTTTGAGCAGTTCTTTGGCCCGCCCGGCACCGCTGTCATCTGCCTCGGCAGAGAAGCGAACGGGCAGCCAGAGTTTCCGCAGTTCACCGGCATCCTGCGTATGCAGCTTCTCTTCGGTGATCCTGCAGATCTCATCGGAGGCGATACTGCCGTCGGTGGGTATGCCTTCTTTGGCACACAGCGTGAGATAACTGCGGTAGGCAGCTCTGACTTCTTCACTGGGGTCATTGAGACGGAAGACTGACTTCCGTCTTTTCTTTACCTCGGAGGGGGCCAGGCTTTCTCTGGTGTAGGAGGCACTGCCGGTGGTACGGTAGCGGTTTCTGTCAGCCATCCGTCTCAGGATCAGGAAGATAACGACGATCACGGCAATGATCAGCACCGCTTCCAGGATCCGGGTGATCCACGGATTCTCCGTATAACTGTTATCAAGGTCGGGGAAGAGCTGCTGGGTGATCGATTCGATCTTCGGCATCTCGACACTGCCGGAGAAACCGCCCGGTTTCAGGAAGCGTACCAGGTAGTAGACAGCATACGGAATGATCATCGTGATAAACAGTAAGACCATCAGGATCGGAGCAATGACAGTGTTGTAGAACCACTTCAGAACTGACATGAAGAGAGTTACGGCAGCCGGGGAGCCAAGGATCAGCACCACAGCCGCGATCAGCAGTAAAGCCGCAAAGTTCAGCAGGATATACTTCTGTCCGAAGTTCTTGACCGCATCATTCCGTAACATGCGCAGTTCAAAGACCGTAAGCAGGGCAAACAGGAAGAATAACGGCAGGGCAATACTTCTGACCTCAGCACCATGTCCCTGGATGAAGACCAGTGAGATGAAGACGGTCATCGCAAACAGGGCTGTACCGTAGGTCATGAACGCATGTGTATTGTCATAATCCGCGTGCCAGGCATCTCGGCGAGTCTTGATCACGTAGTAGGCGATCAGAGGTACCGCGGTCATCAGCTTTGCGGTCGTCACCTGCGGAAAGACAAGCGCACCAAGCAGCAGGATCGGTGCATAGGCAAGTGTACGCTGACGTTTCAGCACATAGCAGAGAATACCGGAGACCAGGCTGATCAGGAATGACAGCGGCACGGACAGGGTATTGCCGTTGAGGCTGAACAGGAAACCGAAGGTGCAGTAGTAGAAGCACGTCTCACGCAGGATATCCAGAATATTCAGTAACAGTTCTGTCATCTTCCTTCACCTCCGGCATGATCGATATCAATGATAAAGATCTTCTGTCCGAGCTGACGCTCATACTGGGCAATGATCTGCTGTTTGCGGGCGGGATTGGCTGTAACAAGGATATACGAACGCCCGTCGTCTCTGCCCTGGGCGGTATTGTGCAGCAGTCTGCGGAACGAACAGAATGTATCGTGTTCAGCTCTGCCAAGACCTTCGAGGATCGTGTTCAGATGTACCGATCCGATACCGTCGGGAATATATGTCCAGGATCCGTTAACAGCAGTCATCCTGGCATTGGTATAGAAGCTGTAGCGTATCCGGCGGGACTCTAGATACTCGCAGATACTGCGGGTGATCTCATACCCGTGCTCGATCTGTTCTTCTTCGGCATCACTGATATCAAGGATCAGCGAAGCTCTCTGCTCGGCCGTAAAGTCATACTGTTTGACCATCAGCCTGTTGCGGCGCAGAGTTTCCTTCCAGGAGATATCTCTCTGCGGTTCTCTGCCGGTATACTCTCTGAAACCGACGATCTCCATCGGATCGGGCATGATGAATCTTCTGACTGATACTTCACCGAGGTAGCCGCCGAAGGCATGTTCAACCGGTTTGATATCCGCACGTCTTGGATAGACGATGATCTCTCTGGCCATATTGACACGGGTGGAGTTCTCGGTGATGCCAAGCAGATCACCTCCGGTCAGGGTGGCGCCGCGCAGCAGATATCTTCCGCGTTTCGGCAGACTGACTTCCAGTTCTCTGGTTACCCGCTGTCTCGGCATCACGTAGAGTACCTGTTCAATGGCAGCACCGGCATGGGAAGTCGTACCGCCGATGATGCGTCTTGTGATATTCTGCTCGTTCTCTGCGATATTCAGCTGCAGCGGCACAAGCTCGGAAAGGCGCAGGAAAAACACCGGCAGGAACTTGTTGTTGGCTACAGAGGTGATCAGCTTAAAGGGTGTATCACACTCCACACAGCGGCTGTCACTGCGGATATCGTAAGATACATCGTCCAGTCCGTGCTTCAGTATCGTCTGCTGCAGGATCAGTCCGATGATGATCAGCAGAATGAATGAGAAGACCGTCATACATTCTCCAGGGGTACTTTTACGGTCTTTAACAGTTCGTGGATGTAGTCTTCACTTTCCTTGCGTGAAGTTGTTGAAGAACCCACACGGTGGGCTAAGATACACGGGGCAAGATCCCGGACATCTTCGGGGATCACGTAGTCACGGCCATGCAGGGCAGCATACGCCTGGGAAGCCTGATACAGAGCAATACCGCCGCGGGTGGATACACCGTTGGCAATACGGTCATCTTTCCTGGTAGCTTCAATGATATCGAGGATGTAGTCAGCGACTTCATCGGAGACATGGATGCCCGGCAGCATTTCTTTCAGCCTGGCAGTCTCTTCATCAGTGACGACAGGCTCCAGTTCGGTAACGATGGAGGCAGCAGGACGTCTGGAGATGACCTGCAGTTCTTCAGCTCTTGTCATATAGCCAAGACTGAGACGCATGAAGAATCTGTCTACCTGTGCTTCCGGAAGCGGGAAGGTACCGTAGCTCTCCAGAGGATTCTCGGTAGCCATGACCATGAAAGGCTCCGACATCGGATATGTTGTACCGTCGATGGATACCTGACGCTCTTCCATCGCCTCAAGCAGACTTGCCTGTGTACGCGGGGTAGCACGGTTGATCTCGTCAGCGAGGATGACCTGGGCAAACAGAGGACCGGGACGGAACTCGAATTCCTGGGTCTTCATATTATAGAAGTTGATACCGGTGAGATCGCTCGGAAGCAGATCCGGAGTAAACTGTACTCTGCGGAAGTCACCGCCGACTGATTTGGCAAACGACCTCAGCAGCATCGTCTTTCCGGTGCCGGGAACATCCTCCAGCAGGATATGTCCGGAGCACAGGAAACATGTCAGTACACGTTCGATGATCTCATCCTTGCCGAGAATGACCTTCCCGCAGTTCGCTACGACACGGTCGCGGTATGATTTAAATAATGTTACATCCATAGTGTTTATCCTTCCGTATTAATTAATGATAAACTATACATAGGGAAAAAAACAAACCGGAGAGGATAATAACATGAAACGCAGTGCAGGTATATTACTGCCGGTCACTTCCCTACCGTCTCCGTACGGTATCGGAACACTGGGCAGACAGGCATATCAGTTCGCAGATCTTCTGCATAAACTCGGGCAGGCATACTGGCAGGTACTGCCTCTGGGACCGACAGGGTTCGGAGATTCCCCGTACCAGTCCTTTTCCTCATTTGCGGGCAATCCGTACATGATCGATCTGGATCAGCTGGCGGAAGAGGGACTCCTGCAGAAGAAAGAGTACGCAGATCTTGACTGGGGCAAAGATCCCCGGAAGATCGATTACGGGAAGATCTATAACCACAGGTTTACGGTATTGAGAAAAGCTGTAGACAGATTATATAAGAACCGGCCGGAAGATCTCGACGACTTCCTGAAACAGGAGAAGTTCTGGCTCGATGATTACGCGATGTATATGAGTGTCAAGAATCATCTCGGCGGTAAGCCGGTCAGTGAATGGCCCGAGGATATCCGCAGAAGACAGCCGGAGGCGATGGCCCGTACGGAATTCATGCGCAGAGAGGATATCCGTTTCTGGAAGGGCATGCAGTATCTGTTCTTCAAGCAGTGGAAGAAGCTCAGAACATACTGCAATGCGAAGGATATCCGGATCATCGGTGATCTGCCGATCTACGTATCACAGGACAGTGTCGAGGTATGGGCGCATCCGGAGATCTTCCAGATGGATGAGAACGGCAAGAGTAAGGATGTCGCAGGATGTCCGCCGGATGGCTTTACGGCTGATGGTCAGCTCTGGGGCAATCCGCTGTATGACTGGGACTATCTGCGGAAGACAGACTATGCCTGGTGGGTAGACAGGATCGCTCAGCAGATGAAGTTCTACGATGTCCTGCGTATCGATCACTTCCGGGGCTTTGCGGGATATTACGCGATTCCTGCAGGGGATAAGAATGCCCGCAGAGGTGTCTGGAAGAAAGGCCCCGGCATCGATCTGTTCAAGGCTGTGGAGAAGAAGCTTGGCAGACTGAATATCATTGCGGAGGATCTTGGCTTCCTGACCGAGGATGTGACACAGATGCTGGAAGAATCCGGTTTCCCGGGCATGAAGGTACTGGAGTTTGCGTTTGACAGCAGGAAAGAACCTTCGGCATACCTGCCGCACTTCCATAAGCCCAACTGTGTCGTCTATCCCGGTAC
>CADBMY010000093.1 GCA_902795905.1 uncultured Erysipelotrichaceae bacterium | reverse complement strand
GCTGAATGCTCTGGCGCAGACACCGTATACGGTATCTGTCGGGACGGAGATCACCCCGTCATTCTTCAGAATCTCTGCCAGTTCCGGCAGTTCCTGGTTACTGTATCTTTTCATATCTGTTCTGTACCTGCGTTATTTCATTCTATCATTCTTTGCGTTATCATGAAAAAGTAGAAACGGAGATTTAGCAATGATCAACTTTGAAAGTGATTATACCGAGGGTTGTATCCCTGAGATCCTGCAGGCTCTTACCGAAACAAATCTTGAACAGACGACCGGATACGGTCTTGATCCGCACTGTCTGAATGCTGCCAAACTGATCCGCAAGGCCTGTAACAAGCGCAGTGCTGATGTCCATTTCCTGGTCGGAGGCACCCAGACCAACCTTACCGTGATCAGTTCGATCCTGCGCCCTTACCAGGGTGTGATCTGTGCCGACAGCGGACATATCAATACACACGAAACAGGTTCCATCGAAGCTACCGGACACAAGTGCCTGGCGCTTCCCTCCAAAGACGGAAAGATCTCAGCTGCCCAGATCGAAGAAGCTGTACAGCTGCAGAAGAACGATGAAACTGCCGAACATACCGTACAGATCGGTATGGTCTATATTTCCTGGCCTACCGAAAGCGGTACGCTGTATTCGAAGAAAGAGCTGACAGCGATCTCGGATGTATGCCGCAGATATCATCTGCCGCTGTTTCTGGACGGTGCCCGTCTTGGCTACGGACTTGCTTCCAAGAAGTGTGATCTTACGATGGCAGAGATCGCTGATCTGACCGATGTCTTCTATATCGGCGGCACCAAGGTCGGTGCTCTGTTCGGTGAAGCTGTTGTGATCACCAACAAGAACCTGAAGGAAGGCTTCCGCCGCCAGATGAAGCAGAGAGGTGCCATGCTTGCCAAGGGACGTATGCTGGGTATCCAGTTTGAAGAACTGTTCAGGGAAGACAGATACTTCAAGATCAGTAAGAATGCGGCAGAATGCGCCGAAATGCTTACAGCAGCGTTAAAGAAAAAGGGCTACAAGTTCATGTATACCCCTGAGACCAATCAGCTCTTCCCGATCATGACAAATGACAAGATCGCAGAACTGAGAAAGGAATTTGCCTTCCACACCTTCGGTGCCGTAGACAAGGAACGCTCTGTTGTACGCTTTGTGACAAGTTTCCTGACCAAAAAGGAATACGTGGAAAAACTGATCAGCGCACTTTAGAAAGACGGCAGAACAGCACATAACGGGCTGTATCAAAGTCTGCCGTACAGGTCAGTAAAGCAACCACACGGTCTTCCTCATCGATCGTAATATCCGAGCGGAATGTCGACTGCCCGTTGTACATGTTCGCATAGTTGACGAAATCATATACATCATTAAAATCAATTCTCAGAAAAGCTTCCGTTGCGTCAAGCACCAGACCTGTATAAGGTTCAAGGATATACTCTCCTGCCGGTGTACGCAGTGTGAAGCTTTTATGCGTTTCATAGAACTCCTGTTTCTTGTATTTCTCAATACCCGCAAACATGGCTCCGTTGGATGAGTGATGCGCAAACAGCGGTGTCACATAATCACTGAAGTCCGGTGTACTGCGGTAATCCATGAATACACAGCCCATATGATTAACTTCATGGTTAAACAGATGTTCCAGATAGTACGCATTATCCGTTCCCTGCACGACCGGATAGTTGATCATGGAGTCTTCCAGCGTGATCCAGGCAACGATATCGGGATTGATCTCCGCAAGCGCCGCAAAGTCGATTCCGTTATCTTCGGCTGCCGGCAGATCCGTTCTGCCTGCTTCCGTATAGACCGTCAGATCCTCGTAAACAGAATTCCCCTGATGATACCCCTGCAGGATCGTATAAATACGCCATGAGAAAAACAGGATCGATACCATCAGAACAGCTTCAATGCCGATAAACACTGCTCTGCCGAATCTGCTCAGTTTTCTCTTTCCTGTTTTTCGTTTATTCTGTGTCATGTTTGATATTCAGATATACAAACAGAATACGGTCCTTTCCGCTCATGTCACGGATGATCTCCGTCTCTGCATCAGGCAGATACTCATGTACAAGACCGGTCAGATTCTCTCTCTGATTCCATCCCATTTCAAAAGCCATCATGGCTCTCTCCTTCAGAACCTGTTTACAGTCTCTGAAGATATCTCTGTAGAACTTCAGGCCGTCCTCCCCACCGAACAGAGCCACATGCGGTTCAAAGTCCACGACCGAACGCTCCATCTGTTCATCCTGCGGGATATACGGAGGGTTGGAGATCAGCACATCCAGTCTGATCTTCTTTTCGATCAGCGGCTTAAGCATATCCCCGGCCAGAAAATCCATCTCGGCCCCGTTCAGTTCCGCATTCTTCCGCGCTACGACAAGAGCCTCTTCCGAAATATCGGTGACGGTCATCCGTGTCCGCGGTTCTTCCAGCTTCACGGTAATGCCGATCGCACCGCTGCCGGTACCGACATCTGCACAGTCGATCACTTCCTGATCAGGGAAATAGCGGTCAAGCCTGGCCAGGACATAGGCACAGAGCTCTTCCGTCTCCACTCTCGGGATCAGCACATCGCCGTTGACGAGCATCTTATACCCGTAGAACCAGGAGTATCCAAGCACATGCGCCATCGGCTCATCCTGCAGAATACGCTCCATGCCGGCCCGGAATTCCTTCTCCAGATCCTCCGGCATCTCCTCCTCGTAATGAAGATAGAGATCGTATCTCTCCCGGCGGGATATCTCCACGAGATATGTCATGACCGTCTCTTCGGGAATGTCATTCTCCCGGCAGGCTTTGCGGTACTCTCTTACTGCTTTGGAAAATATCGTCACTGCTGTGTACTCTCCAGTTTCTTTTTCTCATCATCCTCCAGCAGACCGGCAATGATGTCATCCAGTTTACCTTCCATGATCCTGTCAAGCTGTGTGATCGTAAGACCTATCCGGTGATCGGTCACACGGTTCTGGGGATAGTTATATGTACGGATCTTTTCACTGCGGTCTCCGGTACCGATCTTCTCTCTGCGGATCTTGCCTTCCGCTTCTTCCTGCTGTCTCTTCAGTTCCTCGTATACGCGGGAACGGATCAGACGCATCGCGGTCTCTCTGTTTTCGATCTGGCTGCGTCCTTCCTGACAGTTGACCGTAATCCCTGTCGGGATATGCACGATACGTACTGCCGAGTCGGTCTTGTTTATGTGCTGACCGCCGGCACCGCTGGCACGGTGGGTCTCGATCGTCAGGTCTTTCTCATCGATCTGGATATCGGCTGCCTCCGCTTCCGGACGGCATAATACGGTAGCTGTGGAGGTATGGATCCTGCCCTGTGCTTCCGTCTTCGGCACTCTCTGCACACGGTGGGCACCGGACTCAAACTTCAGCTCATGGTAAACATCATTTCCCTTGATCGAGAAGATGATCTGGCTGAAACCGCCGGCTTCACTGTCACTGGCTTCCAGCACCTGTGTCTTCCAGCCTTTGGATTCCGCATATCTTGTATACATCCGGTACAGATCACCGGCAAAGATATTGCCCTCATCACCGCCGGCACCGCCGCGGATCTCCATGATCACATCATGGTCATCATCAGGATCTCTCGGAATCAGCAGTTTCTGAATATGTTCCAGAAGCTTCTCCCTTTCCGGTTCACACTCCTCAAGCTCCATCTGTGCCATTTCCTTCAGCTCAGGATCATTTTCCTTTAACATCTCTTCTGCCTGCTCGATCCGGCTGTCCAGTTCCTTCAGACTTCTCCAGGCTTCCACCGACTGACGCAGACCTGCCTCTTTTTTGGACAGTCTTGTCAATTCGGCCGGATCACGCAGCACTTCTTCACTCAACAGACGGCTGTTGATCTCGTTATACTGTTCTTCTATTTCTCTCAGTTTTTCTCTTACCGCATCCATACTCTTCTCTCCGTCACTGCTATATTATACTGTATCTGTCAATCTTCACAGGTACATTATACCGTATCCCCTGAATATGAAAAAACCGGATCTCTCCGGTATTCTCATCCTGTGTAAGACTTCTTACTTCAGACCGTACTTCTTGTTGAAGCGTTCAACACGACCCTGTGCCTGAGCGAATCTCTGACGTCCTGTAAAGAAAGGATGGCAGTTTGAGCAGGTATCTACCTTGATCTCTTTGGATGTGGAACCTGTCTCAAATTCAGAACCGCAGGATGTACATACGACCTTTGTCTTATAGTACTTAGGATGGATATCTTTCTTCATCTTCTTACTCCCTTCTGCCTTAAGCCTCATGTGTGCTTAAAGAAAGCGCATGACTATTCTAGCATGCCGGCTGGCGGCTGACAAGAAGATTTATGCAAGTGCACGGAAGCGTTTTATGCCCCAGCCAAGCAGGATGAATGCCAGAACGGTATCCATGACCACATACCCCAGCATGATCGCTGTCATCACCTGCCATGGCGCAAAGCCGTGCATGAACAGAAAAATAAACAGTACCAGTATGCCGATACCGATGACCATTGAGGACATCAGTGTCACAAACGATGACATCGACTGCTTGATGACCTGGATCTCTCTGTCAAATTCAAGTTTCGGAAAGCAGAGATTGATGATCAGTCCGAACATCGCCGTAAACAATGCGGCCATGCCCAGATACATCAGAGCCAGAATATAATAACTCCAGGGCAGCTTCATGATGATGCCGAAGATCAAAGCCGCCGGAATCATCGGTATCAGCGCGATCGTCAGGTTGACCGCGATCTTGGACATGAAGATCGTTTCCTCACGTACAGGCAGTGTCTTGGTCAGCCACAGATGCTTACCCTCAAGCGAGATCGAGACACCGGTCATACAGGACATATGCACAGCCATGCCGGCAAACAGTAAGCCGATATACCCGGTCTCTTCCGCAAACATGTGCACGGTCTGCAGAGGCACCCCGAACAGCGTCCCGGACTTCACGCTTTCCACAAGCGCCATGATCACAAAGACCAGGATGATGATCAGCCCTACAGCGGTATTCATCAGATAGTTAAAGTTGCGCAGATATACCTGCAGTTCCTTTCTGTACAGTGCCTTCAGCGGTGAGCTGCCGCGCAGTCTGCCCATGCGGAAATTGCGGTCATGCCAGGTGATCTCTCCGCGCTCTCCTGCGGCAATGATCTGCGGCGAGATGAAACGCAGAAAGAGACTCAGGATCAGGATATTCACGCCGACGGCGATCAGCAGCGAAGAGAGTCTGCCGCTGACACAGGCATCCACATAGGAAGATACCAGCACCAGACAGCGGCTGTATCCGGACACCGTGCCCAGCACTTCTTCCGAAGCAGTATCAGCAGAACCGGCATATGCTGACATGAAGACGATCACAAGCACCATCACGACCGACAGGATATTCCGGATCAGCTCGGAATGTTTTTTACCGGCAGATACGGTGCGGATAAATAGACCGATCAGTGATGACAGCACAACTGCTGAGGCAGGCATCGTCAGATAACCAACCACCGCATAGACCGCAAACATCACACCGGGATGAGCATAGATACCGTACATGATCATTGCCGGGATCACATAAAATCCAGCATACAGATACACTGTCAGAATATACGTTGCCAGCTTGGATGCCACGATATCCCTGTCCGTGACCGGCAGTGAACGCAGTAAGTCAAAGTCCTTATAGCCAAACAGCGTTCCCTGGGCCATGTTTACACCGATGATCAGGATCAGAAGATAGCCTCCGCATACCATGACCCGCAGAATACTGTCATATAAATGTTCCGGCAGACTCGAATACAGCATGTAGCTGTAGAAGAAAGACAGGTACATCATCGCCCCAAAGGAGATCAGAACAGCTGCCGCTCCTGAAATCTTCTTATTGCCGGCGCCGAACATGTTCCGCAGCTGGACAGCAATCAGTTTCCGCAGTTTCATCCGACATTCTCCAGTTCCAGGAACAGATCTTCAAGCGACTGACCCTGTGCCAGGATCTCATCCGCCGTACCTGACATGACGATCTCGCCCTGCCGCAGGATGGCAATGCGGTCACAGAGATTCTCAACGACCTCCAGCACATGACTGGAGAAGAAGATCGAACTGCCGCCTGCACACAGCTCCTTCATCTTCTGCTTAAGCAGATATGAAGCCTTGGGATCGAGACCGACAAACGGTTCATCAAGGATCAGCAGTTTCGGCTCATGGATCAACGCCGCAATCACAGCCGTCTTCTGCTTCATACCATGTGAATACGACTTCAGGGGATCACCAAGATTCGCATAGATCTCGAAGTCTTCCGCCAGACTGCGTATTCTCTCTTCTCTTACATTCTGCGGTACATCATACATATCGCAGATAAAGTTCAGGAACTTGATTCCGGTCAGCTGTTCATAGAGATCGGGATTATCCGGCAGATATGCCATCTGCATCTTTGCCTTGACCGGCGCCTTCTGCAGATCGGTACCGTTGATCAGTATCTTTCCGTCATTAAATGACAGGATGCCGGCTGTACAGCGCAGTGTCGTTGTTTTCCCTGCCCCGTTATGACCGATAAAGCCGAAGATCTCACCGTCATTGACCTGCAGATCAATACCATGAAGTACTTCCTTTGTCCCAAAAGACTTGCGCAGTCCCTGTATCGTTAACATATATACTCCTATTCTATGTCCAGCTCAGGCGGTACATCGAGCTCGTCAGACACATATTTACCATTCTTCTTCCGCTGTCTGACACACTCCGTCAGCAGGTATTCGATCTGACCGTTGACGGAACGGAAGTCATCTTCCGCCCAGGCCGCGATCGCGTTGTAGAGTTTCGGAGAAAGCCGCAGCGGGATCTGTTTTTTCCGGTTATCTTCCATATCAGTACAGACTGCCTGAATTCACGACAGGCTGTGCGTCATGGTTGCCGCAGAGCACAACCAGCAGATTGGATACCATCGCTGCTTTTCTTTCGTCGTCCAGATCCACGACTTCGTTTTCCTTCAGACGGTCAAGTGCCATCTCCACCATACCCACAGCACCGTCTACGATCATCTTTCTGGCATCGATGATGGCCGAAGCCTGCTGTCTCTGCAGCATGACCGCTGCGATCTCCGGTGCATAGGCAAGATACGTGATCCTGGCATCGATGATCTCGATACCGGCTTCATCCACATTCTTCTGGATCTCCTCACGGATACGTTCCGCCACTACGTTGGAAGAACCGCGCAGGGAACCGTCATCTGCCTGTCCGTCACCGGTCGTATCGACATTCGGCGCGACATCGTACGGATAGAGTCTCACGATATTGCGCAGAGCTGTATCACACATCAGGGACAGATACTCTTTATAGTTATCGACATTGAATACAGCCTTGGCCGTATCCGTAACCCGCCATGTTACAGCAATACCGATCTCTACGGGATTGCCGAGAACATCGTTGATCTTCTGTCTGGCATTGTTCAGGGTCATGATCTTCAGAGAGATCTTCTTACTGGCGATCTCAACACCGTTGACAGTGATGCCGGTCACACCGGAATCGGCCTTCTTGACATCACCGCTCTGGCTCAGATGCGTCCTTGCGGCAGGATTCACCGATACCGAGAACGGATTGACAAAGTAAAAACCCTCACCCTTGATCGTTCCTGTATATTTACCGAACAGGGTCAGCACCAGAGCCTCCTGCGGCTTCAGTACGCGCAGACCAAGCAGCGGGATCCACAGCACCGCCAGCAGTATGATACAAATCACAAATTTCAGGGGATTGTTCGCAAAACCGCTTACCATACCGGCAATGACCAGCACATACGCTGCCAGGATGCCGATCAGTACAGACATACCATTCTTCTTGTTTTCAAGGATGATCTCTTTCATCATCTATCACCTCATCATTCTGATATCATTTTAATATCACAAATATATCCTGTCAACACATAAGAAAAGTCCGGATCTCTCCGGACTAGTCTTCGATCTTCTCTCTGTAGATCACAGCTCCCAGTTTTTTCAGCTTCCCGTCGATATCATCATATCCTCTGTCGATATGATATGTATCGTGGATCTCCGTCGTGCCTTCTGCCAGCAGTCCGGCAATGATCATACTTGCCCCGCAGCGCAGGTCTGTCGCTGTCACCTTGTCTCCGTATAATTTCCTGGGTCCGGTGATCGTGCTTGATCCCTTACTGATCTCGATCTCGGCACCCATTCTCTGTAATTCCACACAGTGCTTGAAACGCTCGCTGTATACCGTATCGGTCACGTGACTGACACCTTCCGCCTGTGTAAGCAGTGCTGTCAGCGGCTGCTGCAGGTCTGTCGCAAAGCCCGGATATGGTTTCGTCGTTACATCGATCGCATGCAGAGGACCGGAATTGCGTACGGTAATACTGTCAATACCGATCTCCATGTTTACACCCATTTCCTCCAGTTTGGAAGTCAGGGCTTCGATATGCTTGGGAATGATATTGGAGATCTTCATCTCATCGGCACAGGCTGCAGCCATGATCACAAATGTACCTGCTTCGATGCGGTCGGGAATGATCTCATGTACACATCCGTTCAGGTTCCTGACACCGTCGATCGTAATGACGTTGGTGCCGGCACCCTTGACATTGGCCCCCATCTTGTTGAGCAGTGTTGCCACATCGATGATCTCCGGCTCTCTGGCCGCATTCTCGATCGTTGTCCTGCCATCCGCGTAAGCCGCTGCCATCATGATGTTGATGGTCGCTCCGACCGAGGCAATATCCAGGAAGATCTTTGCGCCTGTCAGTTCATCCGCATGGATCGTATAACCGCCTCTTTCGTATTCCACAACTGCTCCAAGAGCTTCAAAGCCCTTGATATGCAGATCGATAGGTCTTGGTCCGAGGTAGCATCCTCCCGGCATCTTGATCCGTACATGACCGTACTTGCCGAGCAGTGCACCCATAAAGTAGTAGGATGCCCGCAGTTTAGTCACAACATCCTGTTCCAGATCGACATTGCGCATCTTTGTCGGATCGATCCTCAGCATGTCGCCTTCTTCTCTTACGTCCACATTCAGAATACGCAGGATCTCGGAAAGAGATCTGACATCGGAGATGTCCGGGACCCCGAGGATCGTTACAGGTTCATTTGCCAGCACCGCTGCCGGAATCAGTGCCACCGTTGCATTTTTACTGCCCGATATCGTTACTTCTCCCTTCAGACGTCTGCCGCCTTCGATCTTGATCACTTCCTTCATATAGTCCCCCTTATCACTGCTTCTGTCATCTCTCTGATATTGTCTGTGATCATGTCCGCTTCCGATACATCCTGTCCGAAGCGCTCATCTCTTCTGGCGATCACAAACATTCCTGCCCGTTTCCCGGCTTCCGTACCGGGACGGGAATCTTCATATACCACACATTCCTGCGGCTGTACACCGAGCTTCTCTGCCGCTTTCAGATACACATCCGGAAACGGCTTGTTTCTGCGTATATCCTCGGCAGCCAGCACACAGTCAAAATACAGGCGGATACCCATTTCCTGCAGAGCTTTATCCACGGTATGCCGCGGCGAAGATGAACAGCAGGCAAGCAGATACCCGGCATCCTTAAGCTTTGCCAGCATCTGCGGCACATCCGCAAACATGATCTCAGCGTAGTTCAGCGAGCATTCCTCCCGGAAATAGCGGTCGTTTTCCGCCGCGATCTCTGTTTCTGTCAGCACACCGCCGAGCAGATCACGCAGGATCCTGTATGTCTCTTCCATCGTTGTGCCGACGATCGTACAGATCTCCTGCAGTGTGCCCTGATAGCCGTATCTGCGCATCCAGGCAAGGGTTCCTTCCATATAGAAAGCCTCACTGTCGCAGAGAATGCCGTCCATGTCAAATAAAACCGCTCTGATCATCGCTGTCCGTACATATTCTACTGTATTTAACACAATAAAAAAAGAACTGCAGACAAAATGCCGTGTATACGCATTTCGTGAAAATTATGTCTTATTCCCTCATAACGAAGTATAATGTAAGTAACATCATGTGAACATGAGAAGGAGAAAGAAATGAATTTATTACAATTATTATTGAAGTCCATGATCTCTTCACAGTCAGTTAATTCCGTTTCCAAGAAAACCGGACTCAGCACTGAACTGGTCACAAAACTCATCGTTGCGGCTATCCCTGTTCTGATCAAGTACATGACCAAGAACGCTTCCTCACAGTCGGGTGCCTTATCTCTGCTTGGTGCACTTACACAGCATAATGTAACAAAGACCATGGCAGAGCAGATCGACGAAGTTGACGAAGTTGACGGCGGCAAGATCATCGGCCACATCCTCGGCAACGATACCGATAAGGTCGTCCGTGCTCTGTCCGATGAGACAGGTGCCAAGGCAGCTGATGTCACAAAGACTCTCGGCAGTATCGCTCCGGCTCTTCTCGCAGGTCTTGCGGCAGCCGCAAACGCTGCACACTCCATGGACAAGGCAGACGATGTCTTCGATCTCGGCGATCTTCTGACCATGTTTGCCGGCCAGACAGCAGCTCAGCAGCAGGTACAGCAGCAGAGTGTTCTGTCTTCCCTGTTCAGCGGCCAGCAGGCTCAGCAGACAGTGAAGCCCAGCTTCACTTCCAACATGCTCTCCAATCTGCTTGGTGTAGCTCCTCAGCAGCCTCAGCAGGTACAGACTCCGAGTCTTCTGGAAAGCTTCCTGGGTGTCTCCCAGCCTCAGCAGACACAGAATGACACGACCATCAACGGCAGCGATCTTCTGAACATCCTGACCGCACTGATGAAGAAGTAATCATCCCTGTAAACAGTCTAAAGGCAGTTCAATGAACTGCCTTTTTTCTGTTCCTAGTACTCTTCGTCATTCTTGGGAAGATCAAGTTCATCCTCTTCATTTTCATCCTCGAGGAGTTCATCTTCGTCATCATCGACCTCTTCCACTTCCATGTGTGTTTCCTCAAAGGTCCTGCGGTCACGAAGATCCCACTTGTTTCCCTTCAGCGGCGCAAATCTTCCGTCCAGCATCAGCTGTGAATAGAATTCTGCTTTCTTGCGTCCGAGCTGATTCTCCGGAAGTTTGATCACCTTTGCGACTTCCGCCCAGAGTTTGGCAAACTCTACTTCTTTCTTGCGCTTAGCCAGGAACTGGTAAGCCGTATCTGTCATACTGACAACACTTGAAGACATTTTCTTTCCTCTCCTTACATATGACTCGGAGCACTGACTCCGATACTGCCGAGAGCGTTTTTCATTGTGATCCTGCACGCCTCGATCAGGGCCAGTCTCTGTGCGGTCAGCTCAGGCTGATCGGGATCCACGATCCTGGTTTCGTTATAGTAGCTGTGGAATGCCTGTGCAAAACGGGCAATGTAGTTGACCATTCTGTGCGGGGCTCTGCTGTCTGCCGCATCCGCTACTGTCTGCTCAAATTCATTCATCAGCTTCAGCAGTGTCATCTCCTTCTCCGTCGTGATCATTTCATAATTGTCAGCGAAGGAAATACCGGCACCCTTTTCCAGTACTGAGCACATTCTGGCATGTGCATACTGTGCGTAGTACACAGGATTCTCGTTGCTTTGTTTCTTGGCCATGTCAAGATCGAAGTCCATCTGGGTATCGGCAGCTC
Source organism: uncultured Erysipelotrichaceae bacterium (assembly GCA_902795905.1). Lineage (GTDB taxonomy): Bacteria > Bacillota_I > Bacilli_A > Erysipelotrichales > Erysipelotrichaceae > Bulleidia. The sequence continues at coordinate 334 of CADBMY010000093.1, read as the reverse complement.
TTGATGCGAAGAAGTATCTGACCGCATCCACGCCTGCTTCGTCCAGCAGATCTCTCAGCGCTACAGCCTTGCCGGAACGCTTGCTGAGCTTGAATTCTTCGCCGTCCTTGATCATCCTTGCCATCTGGATGATATCCACACTGAGCTTATCAGCAGGATAACCGAGGGCCTGTATCGCTGCCTTGAGTCTCGGCACATAACCATGGTGGTCAGCACCGAAGAAGTCTACCAGCGCATCAAAGCCTCTGTCCAGCTTATCGAGATGATAAGCAATATCCGGCATCAGGTATGTATAGCTGCCGTCACTCTTGACCAGAACTCTGTCCTTGTCATC
>CADBMY010000092.1 GCA_902795905.1 uncultured Erysipelotrichaceae bacterium | reverse complement strand
TTCATGTAGGGAAGATCCAGGAACTTCCGGCACAGGTATATGGATATATGTCTGGCATTGGATATGTTCTTGGTGCGTGTCTTGCCGGTGATCTGCTGGCGTGTGAGACCGTAGTAGTCTGCGACACACTTGATGATCTTATACGGCGACAGGTTCGTATCGGTAACGACTGCCTGGTCTTTTAAGGCACTGATCACGGTCTTTAAGGCAATGGATCCGCTGGATGATATCTCATCCGGATGCATGATGGCATAGAACAGAACACGGTTCCAGGCGCCTTCCAGATCACGTATGTTTCCGGAGAAATTGGAAGCGATATAGGCAAGCCCGTCATCATCGATATCTTCGACTTCACTGCCGCTGTCTGTGATCTTACGGCGCAGAATAGCCAGTGATGTTTCAAACTCAGGGGAATCGATACCAACGGAGAGACCGCTGTTGAAACGGCTGATCAGTCGTTCTTCAAGACCTCTGATCTCACGCGGCTGCCGGTCTGAAGCAATACAGATCTGTTTGCGGTTGTTGACCAGTTCGTTATAGATCAGAAAGAAGATCTCATGGGATTTCTCCTTGCCGGCAAGGAACTGGATATCATCCACCAGCAGCAGATCCATACTGCACATATACTGCTTGAATCTGTCGATCTGGTTGCTCTGGATCGCCTTGACGACTTTATCCACAAACTGCAGAGATTCTATGTAATAGACCTTCTTATCCGGGTAGGATTTCTTGACGTAATTGGCGATAGCCATCAGCAGATGTGTCTTGCCAAGGCCGGAATTACCGTAGATAAACAGCGGATTATAGAATTTTCCGGGGTTGTATGCACACGCAAATGCTGCAACCTGACTCTCACGGTTGCAGTCACCTATAACAAAATTATCAAAGGTTCTGTCTGCCTGAATTGGAGAAGACGCAAATTCTGCCGACATGGTGATATCTTCACTGTTCTCAAACGGATCTTCAAACTGTTTGATCTCATTCTGGGTATATACCTCTACGGTAATAGGACTGTCGAGGTCCAGAACTTCGATAAATGCAGAAGAAAGAAGATCGAGATTGTTTACACTGAAGCTGTTTTCGCCGATGATGACCTGTTTTTTTATGATATCATCTGTTACCACCATAACTTTGACATCATTCAGTTCGTAGATGTAGCATGGCGCAAAAAAAGAATCTACAACATATTCTTCAATATTACCGCTGTTTTTCAGGTGCTGTATGACCTGTTTCCAAATGTGCGCATAATACTGATCTTTTGCTTTACTCATATAACATTCGCTTTCTAATAGATGTTTCTGTAAGTTAATTTAACTACTTGAATGTGTAAAAGTCATCACCAAATTGTGGATAAATTTTTTGTCCACAATTGTGGATTTTACGGAAATACAGGAGTCATGCGGATATTTGGAGTTTTCCACACTTTTCAACAAATTTTGATGTGGACAGATTTGGGGAGAGTTTTTCAACACCGTAAATTTCTGTGGAAAATGTGGAAAAAGCACTATGCAAGAAGTCTTATCCACAGGGTTATCAACATATAAAACATGCATGGTTAAGCCATTTTTTGACTGTTTTAACATTTTCCACAATTGTGGAAAACTAATAACTTTTCAGTGTTGAAAAGACAGAGAAAACCCTCTTTTTCACGTAACCGCTTACATTTTATCCACATATTTTTCAGCGCGTTTTCCCCAACAGAAAAAAACCCGGCATCACGATGGATACCGGGTCTTAAACCTGTCTTATTCCTTTGTCGGATCTTCACCAAGGATGAACTTACGGATATCGTCAGTCAGCTCCTTGATATTCTCTTCACCGATGTAGATCATATGTCCGGAGTTATATCCTTTGACATATACCCTGTCCTTCGGCAGACCGGCATGGTCCAGAGTATGGAAGACATAGCCAAATTCGGTGCAGAGGTCAAACCAGCCGTTGGCGAAGAATACTCTGGTGCCGGGCCGTCTTGTCATCGCATTGCGCAGCTGTTCGGCTGTAGTGCCTCTTTCCGTCTCAATATTCCAGTCCTTGTAGAATCTGGCACTGCTGATATAGTTGCGGTCAAGCTTTACATCGAGATAAGGCAGAAGATCACCGGTAACTGCAGTATAGAAGTAATTGTCATATCTGTCTGCAGTCGCATCATCCCAGAGACCCTTCTTGACTTCATCCACTTCCGGTTCCAGAAGAGGTCTTGTCATTCTGCCGTCATAGCGCGATACAGCCTTACCTTTTGTCTTCAGTACTTCCTGACGATAGTTATCATCATCGATCTTGAGACCGTGACGGATCAGATATTCTCTGCTTACACCTGTGTAGTAACATACCTTGGCAATGATATGTTCCCTTTCGTCTTCACTCAGGGATTCACCTTTGTAGAGAGCCAGCAGATACTCGGTATCCGCAAACTTCTTGGCTTCCATGACGAATTCCTTTACCGGCTGATCACTGGGATGATTATGGTACCAGTTAACACCGGCATAGGTCGGAAAACCAAGTACGGAAGGTTCTACCGTCAGTTCTCTGGCGAAGTACTTACCAACTGTTACAGTATTGCCGATCATGACGATACCGTCAAAACCGAAGCCGAATCCCCTGTTCTTTCCGCCGGTCGCTGCCATGCCTGCCGCATTTGCACTTCGTGTACAGCCGTAGCTTTCACCGACCAGATACTTCGGACTCAGCATTCTGTTATATCTTCTGAGCCAGGACTCAATGAAGTTAAGCAGAGCTTCGGCATCTTCTTCGATACCGAGGAAGTTCTTCTTCTCGTTCTCGTCAAGCAGAACACCGTAGCCGGTACCGACAGGATCGATCAGGACCAGGTCTGCGATATCGATCAGACAGTTCGGATTGTCGATCACCTCGTACGGTCCGAAGGCTGTGGGACGGTCGGGTTCACCGTATGTAATCCTTCTCGTACCGAGGAAACCGGCGTGGACATACATGCAGGAACTGCCGGGACCGCCGTTGTATGCAAAGATCACGGGTCTCTCTCTGGTATCCTTGATATCGCTGCGGAAATAGGAGTAGGAATAGATCGAGGCAATGGGTTTACCCTCAGAATTGTAGAATACATTGTCTTCACAGACGGAATGATACGGGATATCATCACCGTTCAGTTTAATAATGTGATCTGATTCAAACCGTGTAGGCTGAAATGTATCAGGTTTAAAGTTTTCCATTCTGTACATAGACCTGACCTCCTGAAATAAATATACAGTACTCAGACATAACTGGAAAAGACAGTTTACAGATCTTAAACAGGTATAATAAAAACCGCATATGCGGTTTTCTTAAGCCTCGTCCTCTACATACTTGATCACAACGTGACGGTCGCTTCCTTCACCTTCACTCTCGGTGCGGATGTTATGCCAGTTGTTCAGTGTCTTGTGGATGACTTTTCTCTCA
>CADBMY010000091.1 GCA_902795905.1 uncultured Erysipelotrichaceae bacterium | reverse complement strand
GTGATGATCTCTTCGGCAATTGTGTGCTGTCCCTTTAACAGGGAATTTGCGGCCTGCTGAGCCAGGTATGCGTCATCATAGCTGAAGGATACGGTGATGACTTTCTCCTTCTCGGCTCTGTCGATCGCCATGATGCGGTGTGCTGCCAGCCTGGAAACAGCCTCGGTACGGTCATAGTACATCTCATAGATCTTCTTCTCATCCGGGTTGTCTTTCTTGACCTTTGTGACAAGTGAACCGGACTTCATGATCGTATCCTTGAAGCTCCATCTCAGTTTGGCATTATCACTGACATTCTCGGCAATGATATCCTTGGCTCCCTGTATCGCATCCTTGACAGTTTTGACTTCTTCGTTCAGGTATCTGGCAGCTTCTGCTTCAATATCCCCTGTTTCCGGCAGGGAGAGAAGCCAGTCCGCCAGCGGCTGCAGACCATTCTTGATCGCAGCTGCTGCCCGTGTCTTTTTCTTCTGCATGTACGGGCGGTAGAGGTCTTCCACCTCGTTCAGTTTGGTGCAGGCATTGACGGCTGCGGTGATCTCGTCAGTCAGCTTGCCCTGCTCAGCGATCAGCTTCAGCACCGCTTCCTTGCGGTCTGCCAGCTTCTGTTCATATTTGTACTGTTTCTCAATGAAGAGGATCTGTTCCTCATCCAGGTTGCCGGTCTCATTCTTACGATACCGGGCAATAAAGGGAACAGTGCCTCCCTCTTCCATCAGATCCAGTGTCTTTTTTACCTGTTCAGCACTGATCTTCAGCTGTGCTGCTACAGTCCGGACTATGTTTTCGTTCATATCACAATTCCTTTCGAACTACTATTCTACCACAGATTGCAGAGAAGGGAATTGAACCGTCTTTGTCAGAATATACAAGTACCCTGACAGGATATGTGCGCTCTTATCTGTTTTCTTTTGGTTTAATTATTGTTTATATTGTCTCAGATCGCTGAGATTCTGTAGAATAATACTAACAGGAGGTCACTGCCATGACCGACATGAAGAAACGCTATCATAATGCGGAAAAACTGCTTCCCTGGAATATACAGGGACTGACACTGAATACCGCTCCTGTCTTTCACTGGATCTCGGAGCGGCTGTTTTACTACGGTAAAGAAGAATACAGAAACGGTGAGCTGGTACGTCATTACCGGATGATCGATGCCCTGTCCGGCAAGGAACGGCAGCTGTTTGACCACGAAGATCTCGTGCAGCAGCTGGGCCATGAGCTGACCTTCCCCGACGGGATCTGGCACCACGGCAAGTTCCGTTTCCGCTGTGACGGCATCAACTACTGCTATCTGACATACGAAAAGAAACTGCTGCAGGAACCGGACGGACCCGGTGATGACATCAGTGTCTCTCCGAACAGGAAATACCAGATCAAGGTGAAGGAACATGACCTGTACATGACCGATACGGAGGATGGGCAGGAATACCGGCTGACCTTTGACGGCGAACAGGATAATGAATATGCCGGCAGAGCCGAAGCCAGCGACTATATCTCGGCACAGAGATTCGGTATCGTACAGAAACCTGGTATTCTCTGGAGTCCCGACAGTCAGCACTTCCTGACCTACCGCATTGACCAGCGGAAGACAAAAGAACTGTATCTGATCGAATCCTATGACAGAGAGGATCTTTCTTCGATCCGTCCCCGTTTACATACATACAAGTGCGCCTTCCCCGAAGACAGTGATGATGAGATACCGCAGGCATACTTCTACATGGGTGATGTTCAGGCTAAGACGGTCATCCCTGTGGGCTGTCCGCCGCAGAGCGTGGAGGGCGGTCTCTTCAGTGAGAGATGGTGCTTTGCGCGCTGGCTGGAGGATTCCTCTGCCGTATGGACGACCCTGATCGCCAGAGCATACAAGTCGGCTTCGTTTACCCTGATCGAGACCGACGGCAGTTACCGGATCCTGCATACCGAGGAAGATGATGAATTCCTGAATATGCGTACATTCAGACATGATGGATACGGTTCCTATAACTGTTCCAACTTCATTACCCCGGACCGGAAAACACTGGTCTTCCAGTCGGAAAGAGAAGATCTTGCAAGATTCTACAGGTATGATGCCGAGAGCGGAGAATGCCTTGGGGCAATTACACCGGAAGGCATCATGGCCGGCAGGATCATCGCCGTAGACGGAGATATGATCTACTTCATGGCAAGCAATATGCCGGATACCTCCGATCCCTGCTTTGAGCGTCTCTGCCGGGTGCGTATCGACGGCAGTGAGTTTGCGTTACTGACACCGGAAGACGGCATGCATAAGTGCACGATGGAAAACGATACGATCCTGGATACGTGGTCAAGGGCAGACTGTCCCCCGCAGACCGTCATGCGCAGAGCTGACGGCAGCTTTGTCAGGGAGATCATCAGTGCTGATATCACGCGTCTGCTCGAACAGGGATATATCATCCCCGAAAGATTCACGGTAAAGAGCGAAGACGGCTATGATCTGTACGGTATCCTGATCTATCCGGCAGACTTTGATCCGAATAAGAGCTATCCGCTGATCGACTACATTTATGGAGGTATGCAGACATATAATGTACCGAAGACCTTCCAGGACAGAGGCGGCATCCCCGGCCGGGAGATCATGGGCGGTCTCGAAGAACTGGCTCAGCTTGGCTTTGCGGGCATCATCCTCGACGGTAAGGGCACTCCGGGCAGAGGACGTACGTTCCATCACTTTGCCTATGAGAATGTGCACGGGTGCTGCGGGCTTGCCGACCATGTCTATGTCCTGCCCCAGCTGAAAGAGAAATATCCATTCCTGGACCTTGACAGAGTCGGTATCTGGGGCAACTCCGGCGGCGGCTGTGCAACCAGCAGAGCGATGCTCGAATACCCGGACACATACAAGGTCGGCGTCGCCAGTGCAGGCAACCATGACCAGCGCATGTACTCCAATATCTGGGTAGAGAACTACTACGGTCTCTATAACGAAGAAATATACAAAAAGGGTGATAATACGGCCCTGGCAGAGAATCTCAAGGGTAAGCTGCTGATCGTCCACGGTGCCATGGATGACAATGTCGCAATGTCGCAGAGCATGCGTCTTGTGGATGCACTGATCAGAGCCGACAAGGACTTTGACTTCTTCATCCTGCCGCGATGCAACCACAACGTACCGGCAGATCGCTACTTCATCCGCAGAAAGCTGGATTACTTCGTCAGGTATCTTCTGAAAGAAGAAGTACCGGAAGTACACTTCCGATAGTCTGAAACAGACGGCAG
>CADBMY010000090.1 GCA_902795905.1 uncultured Erysipelotrichaceae bacterium | reverse complement strand
TACCACCCCGATCGGCAGTGTTGTCTCAATACCGTAGCAGCACCCTGCCAGGAAACAGCCTACCCGGCCGAAGGCCTGGGCCAAAGCAACATACGGTATGATCAGATTGAAATATTCACGGAATTCGATCTTCCGGATCTTACAGTAGAGATAGCCTCCGAGAATACCGCCGAGCAGACCGCCGAAGACGACCCATCCGGAAGTACTCAGAAAACTCATCGGGTCAGCCAGAAAATCCTTGAGATTGATCAGGATATACGTCAGCTTGCTGGAAGCCCATCCTGCCGCCAATGCTGTATAAACGATGTTGTCCGTATGGTTATCGCTGAGACCGCGTGCTCTGGCACTCTTCTCTGCCAGATGCATGCCGACCAGAATGCCGATGGCGATCATCAGTCCGTAGCCATGGATCGTGAAAGGCCCGATCGTCAGGATATCGTTATGCATTGGTCTCCTCTTTCACAGCTTCCTTCTTCTCCTCTTCCGGAACTTCGGTTTCTTCATGTGCTTCTTTGTGCGTTTCTTCATGCATTTCTTCAGCAGCGTCAGCCTGATCCATGTCTACCGTATTAAAGACAAGCGGACGTGGTGTCTCCAGCACGATCGGTTCGGGTTCTTCTTCCGGAACATCCGATACCGGCAGTTCCAGCTGCGGTCCTGTTACCTCGACCTTCTCATGAAGCATATCGATCGGTGTCGTTACAGGCGGTGTCACCGTCTGTTTGTTTTCCTTCTCCTCAAGAGCCTTCAGATACTTCCTGATCTTGATATTCAGACTGATCGTAGACCAGAGATCGGTAAGACCGCCGAAAGCCAGACCGCCGGCCATTACATACCGCTGGATCTGTTCATCTCTGATCACATTGAGCATGACAACAACACCGGCAGCGATGCAGATCAGCGCAACGATCAGCAGGAGCCAGCCCGGACGATGTCCGATCCTGCTCTCATCGATACCATCCTGGATCTTCGAGATACCGCTGGTGATGATGACGATGGCGATGATAAACGGCACAAGTCCCTGGAAAGCTGCTTTCTGCAGAAGGATCAGGACACCAAACAGGGCTACGATCGAGCCTTCTACGAAATCGTTGCGGAACAGAGCTCTGCGGATATCCATTACCCAGTAGCCGATGATCTGGATCAGACCTGCGGCAATACACACACCGCCCATGATCTCACAGATATATCTTTCGGCAATGACCGGATACAGATACAGGCCTAAACCGGCTGCTGTATAAACGATCGACAGGAACAGTGACGACCACTTAATTGTTTTTAACATATGTGCTCACCTCACTAATTAGAATACACATTTCCCGGCTGTATTTTCAACTTTATTTCCCTTACAATGTACCCAAAGGAAGTATGAATATGAAAAAAGTCATCGTTGTCGGGGAAGTCCGCGAAGAAACAAAGCCTCTGTTTGAAAAAACCGGAGATTACCGTTTCTCCTTCTACCTGCACAACCGCGAGATCAGTGCCGAAGATCTGCAGGAAGCCGAGATCTTCATCGGCACCCCTACACCAGCAACCGTAAGCAGGATGCCCAATCTGAAATGGGTGCAGCTGTTCAGTGCCGGAGCCAATGCCGTTTCCGGTCTTCCCGAACACGTCATCCTGACCAACGCCTACGGGGCCTACGGACCCGCCATAGCCGAATATATGACTGCCTGTACGTTATCTCTGGGTCTCTACCTGCCGGAGTATCTGCTGGCTCAGCAGGAACATGCCTGGGACAGGATCGGCGATCCCCTGGATGCCGCATCCATGAAAGTCCTGTCAGTGGGCATGGGTGCGATCGGTACGGCATATACCAGAAACATGCATATGCTCGGGGCATCCTGCAGCGGTGTGCGCAGGACAGTCCACGACAAGCCGGATCACATCGAGCACCTCTATGCGTCGAAAGAACTCGCAGACATTATCGGTGACTACGATGTGGTTGCCCTCAGTATGCCGGGTACTGCGGAGACAGCCGGTATGTTTGATGAAGCCATGCTCAGAAGGATGAAGAAAGGCAGTATCCTGATCAACGTCGGCAGAGGCAGTGCCATCGATACCGATGCCCTTGTCAAAGTTGCCCGTGAAGGTCATTTCCGCGGTGTCGCACTTGATGTCACGGAACCGGAACCGCTGCCGAAGAATCATCCCCTGTGGAACATACCGCATGTCTATATCACGCCGCATATCTCCGGCCGATATATCTCTTCCGCTAATTATGACAGAGTCATCGCGGTCGTTCTGGAAAACTTAAAACATGCGCAGAACGGCGAACCGTTTGCGCATGTTGTAGACCGTAAACTCGGTTATTGATCAGAGTTCGTAGGGTGGTGTGCTGCTGAGTGAAGCGGCACACTTTTTTACTTCCTCAAGTGCTTCATCAGATCCCTGTACCTGGAAATACGTGCACCCTTCATAGCCGCCGACACCGCCGGCAGAGATGATATGTGCAGTCACCCCGAAAAGATCCTGCAGTGCATCCAGTTCGGTATATGCCCTGCCGGAAGACGGATAGAAGCGAAGACCGCTGTCTTCCGGTCCGTTGATCAGATCCGCCAGCACTTCGACCGGCTCTTCCACTCTCTTTTCAACCCCGACAGGATGGATCACCGCTGTGCGTCTGCCAAGATGTGCTTCCTGTACAGCTGCCATCGTACCGGTCGTGGGATTGCCAAGCAGAACACCGGCTTTGCGGGTCGGAAGATATACCGCATTGGCACCCTTGAAGATCATATCCTCCGCGCCAAGACTGTCCTTGACCGAATAGATATCTTCTCCCTGAAGAAGCCTGCCCTGCCGTATGACAACATCGTATTCCTGCGGTTTGACGCTGAGTTGTGCCTGCGGCGATTTGACCACACCGCGGAAGAATCCGCGCATGTCGAAGTCTTCACCGATCAAAGCGAGCAGTTCCTTCGCCAGATATGCGTTTGTCGTACCGCGGATCAGCACCACGGTATGTTCACTGAGAGCCTTTTTGACATCTTCTCTTTGGGCCAGGGCTTTGGCGATCAGCACTTTTCCGGCCGCCGGTGACAGAACGATCTGAATGCTTCTCATATCCGATTACTGACCGACGATCCAGCTCTCATCCGAAGGATTATCACGGAAAGCCAGCAGATTCGGTACGATCGAAGCATCGATATACTTTTCTTCTACAGCCACTTCCAGCAGCGTATCATAGTCCGAAGCAGAGATATTTCCGACATGGTGTTCAGCCAGTCTGTCAGCTGCTTTCTTCATACCGTAGGTAAAGATCGAGGCAATACCGAGAACTTCGGCACCGACTTCACGCAGGGCTTCTACGACATCGACAACACTGCCGGCTGTCGAGATCAGATCCTCAATAACAACGACCTTCATGCCCTTTTCAATACGTCCTTCGATCTGGTTGTTGCGTCCGTGATCCTTGGCATTGGCGCGGACATAGCCCATCGGCAGACCGAGGATCGTTGCCGTGATCGCCGCATGAGCGATACCGGCTGTACTCGTACCCATGATGCATGTGCACTCGGGATAGTGCTCACGGATGATCTGGGCAAGAGCTTCCTCTACGTCTGTACGTACATCCGGATAGGACAGTGTCAGTCTGTTGTCACAATAGATCGGTGACTTGATACCGCTGGCCCACACAAAGGGATTCTCCGGTCTCAGAAATACCGCTTTTACTTCCAGCAGATCCTTGGCAATTTTACGTTTCATCAGTCTTCAGCTCCTTCCTCAAAATCACGGCTGGCTCTCAGGTAAGCCTCTACGGGATCCTTGGCCGCAGTGATCGATCTTCCTACGACAATAAATGTTGAGCCAAGCTTTCTGGCTCCGGCAGGTGTTGTAACACGCTTCTGGTCACCCTTCTCATCACTCGCAAAACGGATACCGGGGGTAACTGTCACGAAATCCTCGCCGCATTCCGCAATAACACTGGTTACTTCCAGCGGTGAGCAGACGACACCGTTACAGCCTGCTTTCTTCGCATTTGCGGCATAGTGTCTGACCGTCGTCTCCATCGAGTGATCGATCAGCAGTTCCCTGCGCATAACCTCTTCACTGGTGCTGGTCAGCTGAGTGACCGCCAGCAGTAAGGCATTGGAACCTTTCTCATCCAGTGCTCTCCTGGCTGCCGCCATCATCTCGATCGTACCTGCCGCATGGACATTGACCATATCCACATCCAGCTCCGCAAGCTTGCGCATGGACTTATATACGGTATTCGGAATGTCATGAAGCTTCAGATCAAGAAAGATACGATGACCTCTGTCCTTGATCTCCCTGACGATGTCCGGTCCGTTTCCGTAGAAGACTTCCATACCGATCTTGACAAACGGCTTCTGGTCATGGAACAGATCCAGAAATTCGAGTGTTTCCTTGTGACTCTGAAAATCACACGCAATAATTACTTCACCTTTCATCTGTGTGCCCTTCCTGTAATTTCGGTGATACTCTCCACATGGAGCGTATCGCACAATTGTTCAAGTTCTGTTATGATCTGCGGGATCCTCTGCGGGTCGGTCAGATTCAGCGTACCGATCTCTACCGCCGCAGCACCCGCTGACATCATCTCAATAATATCATCTGCAGTACTGATTCCGCCACATCCAATGATCGGAATATGTACATGAGGATAGACCTGATATACCTTGTACAGGGCCTGCGGAAAGATGCCGGGACCGCTGACACCGCCGGTGATATTCTTCATGATCGGTTTACCGGTCCTGCGGTCAAGCCTGATGCCAAGGAATGTATTGGACAGCACAAGACCGTCGGCTCCGTTTTCTTCCAGAGCCCTGCACATACCGACAAGATCCGGGCACTGCGGAGTACATTTGACATATACCGGTTTACGTACTGCCTGTTTGACTCTTTTCAGCACTTCTACAGCTGTGGGTATATCGGTACCGAAACTGGCACCGCCGCCATGGACATTCGGACAGGAGATATTCAGTTCCAGAATACCGACGATATCCTCACGGTCCATGATCTTCGCACATTCCACATACTCATCAAAGGAGAAACCGCTGATATTGGCAATTACCTGACCGTGATACACCTTCTTCAGTTCCGGAAAGATCTTCTCCGCCACATCATGTACACCGGGATTCTGCAGTCCTACGGAGTTTAACATGCCCTGGTCATATTCACAGATCCTCGGCAGACCGTTGCCCTCACGCGGATGCAGGGTCGTTCCCTTGATTGAAAACGAGCCCAGAATATTTACGTCGTAAAAGTCCAGATAATCCATGCCGTAGCCGTATGTGCCGCTGGCCGGGATCACCGGATTCTTCAGTGTCATGCCTGACAGTTCTACAGTAAGTTTTCCCACAGGATCTCCCCCTTTCGGAATACCGGGCCTTCCTTGCATATTCTGGCCATACCGCTCTTCAGTTTCAGCGAGCAGCCCATACAGCCGCCGAAGCCGCATCCCATGCGTGTCTCCAGCGAGAATTCACCTTCTCCGGTCATCAGTTCATCTGCCGCTCTCATCATGACCGTCGGCCCGCAGCACAGGAAGTTCATATCCTGCCAGCCAAGATCTCTGACTTTGGTGACGGTATTTTCTCCGTCTTCGTCATACACATAGTGCAGATCGGCACCGAGTTTCTTCATTTCTTCTTCAAACAGCGTCTGTGAACGGTCACGGAAGCCAAAGACCGCATGGACCTTCAGACCTCTCTTTACCGCTTCTTCAGCACACGCAACTAACGGTGCCGTACCGATACCGCCGCCGATCAGCAGGATATCCTTCTCAAACAGATCAAACGAGAAACCGTTGCCGCACTCATTGATCACATCCAGTTCTCCCGTGCACTCCGTCAGCAGTTTTGTGCCTTCACCGGCAATACGGTATGTCAGGGTAACCGTATGATCGGTATAGGATGTGACCGAGATCGGTCTTCTGAGTGCCTTGCCCGGCACCTTGACATTGACAAACTGTCCGCACTTAAGAAAGAAATGTCTCTGTCCGGACAGAACCAGACGAAAGACATCTTCTTTTATACGTACATTCTCAATGACCTGCAAACATTCCTGTACAGGCATTATTTTTCCTCTCTTTCAAACACTTCCGTATTCAGTGCTCCTTCGCTCTTGGCTACAGCCATGGCGCAGGCGCTGTCACCGACAACATTCAGTGCTGTAACGAGCATCTCGATCGGACGGTTGATCGCCAGGATCAGAGAGTATGTCATCAGTGCCATATCATTGGTGAAGCCCATGCCGGAAAGGATCGTAAACAGGATGACGGCACCGGCACCGGGTGCTGCCGGTGTACCGATCGAAGCTACGATCGCCAGAAGACCGATCACAAGCAGAGAACCAAACGAGATCTGATAACCGGAACAGCCGGCAATGAAGATCGTCGCAATGACCTGCATGATCGCTGTACCGTCCATGTTTACGGTCATACCAAGCGGCAGAACGAACGATGCGATCTCCGAATTGATACCGAGATCATTCTCTGCTGTCTGCAGGTTCAGCGGCAGTGTAGCAGCACTGGAAGAAGTGGAGAAACCAAACAGTGCGACCTTGGCGATCTTCTTGACGAATTTCACGGGGCTGAGACCTGTTGTGATATAGACGAACAGACCGTAGCCGCAGATCAGTACGAGCAGTAACAGAGCTACCGTAAGCAGAACATATGCCATGGCAGGCTTCAAGTATGTTATACCATATGCAGCGCATGTTCTGGTAATCAGACAGAAGATTGCGATGGGGCCGAACTTGTTTACGACAAAGCTGAGGAAGATCGTAACGATATCACTGACCTCCTGACAGAGCTTGGGCAGGATCGTCACCTTGTCCTGCAGAGCATTCACGGAGAGGCCGACAGCGACAGCCGAGAAGACGATCGCCAGCACACCGCCGTTATTGCCGAAGGCAGAGACGAGGTTGTTCGGCACAGCATTCATCAGGACCATCAGCGGGTTACTGCCGGTACTGCCGGTCTGCCCTGCCAGATCCAGTGCTGTGTTGGTAAAGGCACCGAGATTATATGCGATGATGCCGACGATTGCTGCCAGCAGGATCGATACAACTGTTGTAAACAGGAAGTAGCCGATTGTCTTGGAAGAGATACGGCCAAGCTTGCGGGAATCGGAGATCCGCACCATAGCCATGACGATACTGGTGAAGACCATCGGAATGATGACCAGCTGCAGAGCCTTGACGAAGAGCTGCCCGATGATATAGAAGAGACCGAGTGCGGATTCATTTCCTGCCGCCGAAATGTCCGCAAACAGCAGATTGTTAAGCGTCGTCCAGACTGCCGAAGTGCTTCCGGCAGACTCACGGAGAGCGATCGCACCCAGTCCGCAGAGCAGACCGAGGATCATCGCAATCATCATCTTGGCAGTAAGATCTCTGGTATTTTTCTTTTGCATATAGTTGCCTCCTCCGAAAAAAATCCCCACCGTACGCTGTGAGGATATCATTCACCTATCTGTATAAAACACATATATGCATATGATCGCCTTCACAGCATCTCGTACTGTGTTAAAGACTGTTTTTCCATGGCAGATTATATTAGGAATATCAGGAATGCGCAAGTATAAATCTCTGTATTTACAAAAAGGTCAGGAATTCTGTCAAAACGTTCCACATTGACTATAATGTAGGTATGAGTCTGGAAAGTGATCTGTTTGCCCGTCTGCGGCCGGTAAAAGATAAACTGTCTGCGTACGGTTTCCGTGAAGATAACGGCATATACGTTTATGAAGAGCGATTCATGGACGGTGCTTTTCTTGCGCATGTTGAGGTAAGCAGAGAGAGCGGTATCTCCGGGAAAGTGATCGATACCGATCTTGGCGAAGAATATACTGCCTTCCGGGCGGTCAGAAGAAATGCCTACGCTGCCGATATCCGTGAGAAGTATCTTGATATCCTTGAAGAGATTGCCCGCAGCTGTTTTGAACCTGTCCCTTTCATCAGTGATCAGGCAAACCGACTTGCCGCATGGATCAGGGATACCTGGCAGGATATCCCCGATACTCCGTTTAAACGTGTTAAGGGACATGTCTTCCGTGATCCTGTATCTTCCAAATGGTACGCTTTGATCGGCACCATACCGCGCAGTAAACTGGATCCCGGGGCAGACGATACGGAGACAGAGATCCTCGACCTGAAGACCGGAGATACACCTGTCGAAGAAAGACTGAAGATACAAGGTGTATACCCGGCCTGGCACATGAACAAGCAGAACTGGTATACGGTGATCCTCGATGATACAGTCAGTGATGACCAGCTGAAGGAAATGATCACAGAGAGCCGTAAAGCCATCCTGCCGCCTCCTTCGAGACTGTCTGCGCATGATTGGCTTATCCCCTCCAATCCGGCCATATACGACGTTTACGGGGCTTTTAAGAGGTATCAGGTACTGCACTGGCATACGCGCAAGAAGATCGCAAAGGGAGATACGATCTACATCTACTCTGCGGCACCGGTCAAAGCCGTCATCCTGCGCTGTATCTGTGACGGACATGATGAGACAGGTGCCTGTATCATGC
>CADBMY010000089.1 GCA_902795905.1 uncultured Erysipelotrichaceae bacterium | reverse complement strand
TCTGTCTGCCAATACTGCCCACCGCTACAAAGCTACTCTTCGCAGTCTCGGCGCCCGTCTGCAGCAGTCAGGAATCTATGAGAATTACCGTAATCCATTCTCACAGCTGGTTAAAAATGAGATGCGCACCCCCACCGTTTATGACACCTCCCTGTTTCTGTCGCGCAGCACCATAAGCAAGCTTCAAAACGTTATACCTAGTCTGCCCAATGATGAAGCATTGATCCTGCAGCTGATGCTGTATGTAGGCCTTACGCCGGCCCAGATCGAAGATATCCGTGTAAAGGATTTTCATATTAGTCCTTCCGGTCATCTGGCTTTGGACATCAATGCCGGTACTTTCCGTGAAAAAGTTAAAGATATCTCACAGTCCGCATATACCGCACCGGGAAGTCCGGTACGTTTTATTCGTTCCAACAAGAACGGTTCGATCACCTGGGAGTACAAAGCTGCCTTTGAGTTCTTTGAAGACTTTGCCGAGAAACTGCGTTATCATACAGCGTCTCTCGGTACCAACGATGATGACAGACCGTATTTCCTGACGTCAAGACATCTGCCGTATAACTACCGTGCTGTACACCACCTGGTGCTGACAGCAGCCGACATGGCAGGTATTCCCCGGGAAGATATTACGCCCAACAAGATCTCTCTGATCGGGCTTGTGCATTCCCAGCTGCTGGATGTCAATCTGCGCAGACACGCTGAGATCGACCGCAGTCTCCGCCGCCGGGATATCTCTCCCGAAGAGAGACAGTCCCTTGTCAGTGAACAGAAGGAGATCGAAAAGATATTCATTCCTCTGGCGAAACAGGGATGGATCGGCAACTGGTCAGCCCGCTATCCGATTCCGATGCAGGAACGCATGGATGCGATCGTTGATCAGCTGGGCAGAGATACCGTCCTGAAAATCCTCGGCATATAGACACCGTATAGGTGTCTATTTTGTATAATGGAAGAAAGGAGAAAAACGATATGGGAATTCTGCGTTATAATTTCCGCAGTCTTGCGCTTGGCAGATATGTGGACATCACCGTTATTTATCCAACCGATAATATTGCCTTCTTCACGGATACAGAGACCGAAGAGCGCATCAAGTTCAAACCAGATAAGAAAGACTACTATCCCTACACACCCGGGATGAAATTCCAGACCCTGTATCTGATGCACGGAGGCAGTGAAGATGATACCGGACCTTCCCGCTTTACCAATATCGAGAGCTATGTCCAGAAACATCATCTGATGGTCGTTACTCCGGATGTATCCCTGAGTTTCGGTCTGGATACAGAGTACGGATTATCCTATGAGATCTTCCTGGCAGAAGAGCTTCCGGCTGTCATGCAGTCACTGTTTGCGTCATCACCGAAGCGTGAGGATAACTTCATTGCCGGTTATGCCATGGGTGCCAATGTCGCTCTGGGCACGGCGATCCGCCACCCCGACCTCTACAGCGTATGTGTGGATATCTCGGGAGGCATAGGCATGACTCTGGATACACAGACACTGGTGGATGAACTCAACGGCGATCACTTCCCGGTCCGTATGCCGCTGTACAATGCGTCCTTCGGAAAAGCCGAAGATCTGCCGGGATCTTCCAAGGACCTCTATGCCTGTGCGAAATACTTTAAGAAAAAAGGTGTGCCGCTGCCGAAGTATTACCTGATCTGCGGTTCCGAAGAGTTTATCCGCTATCGTGTGGAACGGGATGTACAGAGACTGCAGGAACTCAATTATGATGTTGAGTATATCCTTGCGGAAGGATATGACCACAACTATGACATGTGGGACTATTATCTGAAGTACACCGTGGATGAACTCCTGCCGTTAAAAAATAAACCGGTCTATCCCGGCGAATGATCCATATCGTTACTGCACACTGTAATCACACACTTAGCATGCATATTCCGCAGAATTATATTTGTTTAACTGCAGAGATGTATGCTACTTTATTTGTTAGAGGGGTAATTGCGCATGGATACCAGAACACTGCAGATCTTTTTAAAGACTGTTGACTACCAGAATATTACACGTGTTGCCGAAGAGTTTAACATTACCCAGCCCGCTGTCAGTTCTGCCCTGAAACGTCTTGAGGATGAGACCGGGTGCCCGCTGTTCATCCGCCGGAACAAATATCTGATCCCCAATGAACAGGGTAAGATCTTTTACTCGTATGTATCGGAGATGCTCAACGATATCAATCACATGACGGAAAGCATCCACGGCGGCTATCGGCCCCGCGAAGAGATCTTCATCAACATGTTTACGACCAGTGACCGCATCTACAAGCTGATGAGTGAGTACCGCAGCACACATCCCGAGACGGGTTTTGTCTTACGTCCGTATATCGGTGATTACGACGATACTGCGCATTTCGGTCTTTCCCTGAAACTTCGTCAGTATGTCAATAATGAACAGTATGTGCCAATTGATGTGGAAAATCTGCTCTATGTGATCATGAACAGGAATCATCCCCTGGCCCGAAGAGAACAGGTACACTTCTCGGATATCCGCAACGAGGACTTTGTCTTCATCCGCTCCAATACCCCTACCGGTTATGAACAGAGCTATGATCAGTGCCTGCTTGCCGGCGTTGTACCTCATGTCGCTCTGACCGTGGATACCGACTATGCCAAGTATGCGGCGATAAACAACGGAGAGTGGATCGGTCTGGCCTATAACCATGAACTGTCCTTTGCGCCGAG
>CADBMY010000088.1 GCA_902795905.1 uncultured Erysipelotrichaceae bacterium | reverse complement strand
TCATTCCATAACGAACTTCGTACAGAAGGACTTTGACGGTAAGTACAAGGTATCCGGTGACTTCCCGGCAGTCTGCTGTGACTGGCTAGAGAGACACTTCGGCAACGGTGCGATCATTGCCTGGCAGTCCGGTGCTGCAGGAAACCAGAACCCTGTCATGGCCTTCGGCGGCAGAAGATATGACCTGCTTGGTACAAACTACTCCGACTTCTCTTCCGGTGCTGTCGGGGCTTCCTACATCAACTGTGTGACGATGGGTGAGCAGCATGCCATTGACGCCCTGAAAGCGATGGAGAAGATCACGTTCTTTACCTCCGATCCGGAGATCAAAACGTATGACGGTCAGGTATGTTTCAAGGGACAGAAGTTCCCTGAAGGTATCGACAGAGCCAAGCACAGATGGATGGTCGACAACATTGCCCTGGGTCTTGACGGCTGGAAACCGGGTGAACCTCTGCACAAGGAACTGGCAGAGATGATCCCTACCGATAACGAGATCCCGGCAAGAACACAGCTGGTCGTTGTCGGTGATACGGCGTTCTACGGCTTCAATGCCGAGCTGTATAACGAGATCGGTGTACTGTGCAAGGAAGTGTCTCCGTTCAAGCATACGATCGTCACAACACATACCGGTGTCAGTGTCGGTTATATCCTGGATGATGCGTCCAAGGATCATAAGGTATTCCAGTACTTCGGCAATATCCACCATGGCGAAAGCAACAAGATCGTTACCGACGGCATGATGGCATTATTCAACAGATACTATAACGGCGAGGAGTAAACATGAGTAAGAAACTGAGAGTTGGTGCAGCGAAGATCGATATTTCTCCTGTAGAAGGCATGTTGCCTCTGCAGCAGCCCTTTACGGGAGGGTACTATGAAGAAGTGAGAAAGGGTGAAGAGCTCCATGCCAGAGCAGTCGTCGTCGATAACGGCGAAGAACTGTTCCTGTTTGAAGGCTTTGAACTGGGCAATGTACCGCTGTCTGACAAACTGCGTCCGATGATCGAAGAGACGTACGGAATCAAGCAGGAGAATATGTTACTGTGGGGTACACACAACCACAGTGCACCGGCTTTGGCAGGACACAACAACAGAGCCAGCACGGCTCAGGTCGCATCGGCACCTACCGAGGAGAGGATCCGCTGGACCGAACATGTGATGAAGGCAAGCGTGGAAGTGATCGGACAGGCAATGGAAAACATGCGTCCTGCCAGGTACGGTTACGGAGAGGGCAAGTGCTTCATCAATGTCAACAGAGATGAACTGTTCCCGGATGGCTACTGGATGCAGGGAGAGAACTTTGAGGGTCATTCCCCCAAGACAATGAGTGTACTGAAGTTCGTGGATGAGGATGACAACCTGATCGCGGCGATCTCCAACTACGCGGTCCACTCCAACATGTCATTCTGTGCCCTTGACGAAGACGGCAAGATGAAGGTCACCTGTGATTTCCCGGGTATCTGTTCGGCATATGTTGAGCAGCAGTATCCCGGTGCTGTCGTCGTCTGGTCGGCAGGTGCTGCAGGAAACCAGAACCCCCTGAATATGCCCGGATATGTCATGTATGATGAATACAGACAGATGTATCATAAGCATCTGCCGAATGGTTCTTCGTACATGCTGGCACAGTCGACGGGACTGAAGGCAGCCCAGGATGTGATCCGTACGATCGAAGGGATCTGCACATACAAGGATCATGCCGAGATCAAGGCCGTCCGTGATGAGATCAGCTTCCCGGTACAGAAGTATCCGGAAGGCATCGACCGTGCATATCACCGGAAGATGGTGGACAACTTCCACATCGTGCCGGGTGTAAAGAGTGAGAAGAAACTGGCAGAGACAACACTGAGCGGTGAATGGGCACCTGCCAATGCCCAGGTCATCCTGTTCGGCGATATTGCTTTCTTCGGTCTCGGTGCAGAACTGTACAGTGAGATCGGCGCTCTGTGCAAAGCCTGCTCACCGTACAACCACACGGTCATCGTCACATATACCGGCAATCCGTGGGTTGGTTACCTGCTGGATAACGCTTCTACAGGCAAGAAGGTATTCCAGTCCTACGGTCTGATCAAGGAAGGTCAGAACGATGAGCTCGTTGTCAGGGGTATGCTTAATCTCTTTGACAAGGCAATGAACGACTGACAGAGAAAACACAAAAGAGGTACGGCAGAGATGCTGTACCTTTTATACTGCGTTTATATGACAAGGTAGTACGTAAAAGCCCTGTGGTCAGGGCTTTCTTGTGTTCTACAGTGCTTTGTTCGCCAGCAGCCTGCTGCAGAAGTATTCCTTCCACTGCATAGCTTTCTTCACATCTTCACTATCCGGTTCTTTTCCGGCATTGAGAGCTGTACATACACGTATCATAGCCTCGTTTCCGTCAGTTACCGGAGGGGTATCTTTGGTGTACTGCGCAATTCCCGTGATCTCTGCGATGCAGGAGACGATCGGTTCCTTTCCTTCGGCATCTGTGATCTCACGTTCATCCTTGCTTAAGGGCTTTTCGGTGATCTTCAGAAGCAGTCCCGGGGGTAACAGGATCTCCTGCTCATCTTCCTTCAGGTAATTGTCCTGTAATACTTCCTTGTAGGTGAAACAGGGGATGCCGGCAGGGATATGAAACTCCATCAGGGCTATGCCGATCCTGTCTCCGTAGGCTTTGAGAAAACCGCCGGATGATGTCGAGGTAAAGGACAGTGTCTTCCCGGCTTTCTTTGTCTGCAGGTAATCTGCGTACCGTTCCACACGCCAGGTGATCCGTGGCTTTGATAGATCGGAAGCACTGAAGGCATCGAGAATATCTCTGCACAGTGTGTAGAGTCTTTCGGGATCTTCGTAAACAGCCGGGTTAAGATACTTGCCTTCGGCTGCTCTGCATCTTTCCGTTTCAATACCGTCAAAGAACAGGGAATTCAGCGTAACGTAGGCCTTGGGATCTCCCCAGAAGGGATCATTCCCCTGTACGTCTCCCTCATAGTACCTGATGGCTTTTTCCTGTGC
>CADBMY010000087.1 GCA_902795905.1 uncultured Erysipelotrichaceae bacterium | reverse complement strand
TATTCCCTTTACAGGATATACTGCCTCCAATGCCAATCCGTATCATAATCTGGAGAAGATGAGTGTCAGTACAAAGACTGACTATGCCCACTGTATTACAGAGACCATCATCCAGGGTAACGGAGAGATGTTTGAGATCATTGTCCAGACCAATAATAAGAAGGCTGAAGAGAAGGATCTCTTACTTCTGTATGATGAAGAGGAGTTTAAAGTGATCAGTACGGATATCTGTACTTCCGGTTCTTCTCCCGTGATCACGTACAGAGTACAGGCTTTGCAGGAAGGCATGACAGAGATGTATCTTGTCTCCATGTATGATTACTTTGAGTATGATGAGGATGCTCCGTACTACCAGTTTGATGTCTATAAACTGGATAAGAAAGACGGTCAGGTCGTCTACGTAACGCCGACAGGGGAGAAGTATCATAAGACAGCCAGACACGCCGGTGAGAACTATATTACTACGACGATGTTTGATGTTGAAGCACTGGAAATGGAGCCCTGCGGTACCTGCTACTGATGAATACGTATATACTTGTAAAGAATCCGGATACCCTGATCATGGATACGCTGAGGAGTGCATACCTGAATGAGGGGTATACCGTACATTGCGATGAGAAGGATATCCTGCTGGCTGTAAAGCATACGGAATCTGCGGATGAAGATACAGAGAAGACCATGTTACAGGTTATCTGCAGTTCCTTACGCAGACTTCCCGGTTCCTTTACTGTGGATCTCTCCGATCTTGTGAACAGGCATATACAGAGACTGACGGAGAACGGATGTCAGAGTCTGAAGTTCCATGATCCGTTTACGGATGAGCTGAAACAGATCTGTGTGCGTCTGGTTACTGACCGGGTTCTCTGACAGTCAGGAAGAACTCATCTTCCAGTGTACAGACATAGTGTACAAAGTCAGCTACAGCTTCGGATACGACCGTATCTTCGGACCATACAAACCATGTATCTCTGGTGAAAGGCTCTTCTCCGTTACGGAAGAGAGCTTTTTTATATAACCGGGGATACTGCAGAGACCAGAAATCTCCGAAGACAATAGCACACCCGAACCCGTTCATGACCATCTCCAGGCATGTATCCAGGGTCATCACATCCATGACCACTTCCGGTCTTCTGCCGAAGCAGCTCTTCCACCAGCCGGTGATGATCCTCTGGGTAGGGATATCCTTGTTATGCATGATCAGGGGTATATCCTTCAGTTCATTCTCAGAAGTAAAAGGAGTGGAAGATACCAGGTATGCCTGCTGGGTAACGATCTTTCTGCCCGGCAGGTTTACGGTAGGTTCTCTGTTCATGAAACCGCAGTCACAGGCTCCGGTACTGATCAGATCCTGCACACCGGAAGATGCTGCTACTCTGGTATAGAAACGTGTATCAGGGTGTTCAGCACTGTACCGGGACAGGATCTCCGGCAGGTGATACTTCGTAAATGTGGAGTTTGCACAGATATTGATCATGTTGCTGGAACGGCGCTGGATCATCTGTGCCTGTTCAGTGATCCTGTCGATATGACTCAGGATATCCGCCGCATTGCCGGCCAGAAACTTCCCCTCCGGCGTAAAGCGAATACCGCGGTTGGAACGCACAGCGATCTCCATGCCCAGCTCTTCCTCAATACTCTTGAGACGCGCAGTCAAAGCCGGCTGTGACATATACAGCTGTTTGGCTGTCTGCGTAAGATTATTCGTGTTGTACAGGGATGCCAGGATCTGCCAGTCTTCCGTCTTCATATACTTCTCCGAAATCAAGTTCTTCTATATCTGCAGTATACCATGATAGTAAATACTGAACTCAGATATAAACGGAGTTTATTACAGGAAGACTGTTTTTGAATTATACATACCGGTATTTCTCTGATACTTTGTGCTTAGATATCACACTTTATCAGGAAGGAGAAACCCATGATCATTGATCAGACCAAATGTATCGGCTGCGGTATATGTACACTGTACTGTCCTGCCGACGCGATCACTGTCGCCGTAAATGCCGAAGGAAAGCGCAAAGCCTGTATCGATCAGGACAGATGTCTTGAGTGCGGCAACTGCATCCGCAAGCGTGTCGTCAAGTGTCCTGCCGATGCGATCTATGAACTCCCGAAGGAAGAAAGAAGTGTCGGCCGTCAGATGCGCAGATTCTTCAGCGATCCCTCCACCACCCATCCTTTGACCGGAGTACCCGGCAGAGGCACCGAAGAAGTCAAGACGAACGATGTGACCGGACGTGTATGCCGCGGGGAACTGGGCTTCTGTCTGGAACTCGGCAGACCGGTACTGGGCACCGATGTCAGAGAGATCGAGAAAGCCACGATGGCTCTTGCGGAACTCGGGGTACAGCTGGAAAACAGCAATCCTCTGTATGATCTGCTCAAGGATAAGGAGAAGGGTACCTTTAAGGAAGAATACCTCGATGAACGTTTTGTCAGTGCCATTATCGAATTTACGGTACCGTTTGAACGCGGTGAAGAGATCCTGAACAAGGTGAAGGAGATCGCACAGAACGCCGGTACCGTATTCTCGCTGGATGTCGTGTGCTGCTACGATGAGGACGGTACGCTTCCTGTACTTGCACTCTGTGAAAAGATGGGGATGGAACCCCGCTTCAATTCAAAGGTCAATGTCGGTATCGGCAGACCCTACGTAATTGAAAGAGAAGACAGAGAGAGGAGGAACGCACAATGACACACTCCCTGCACAGAAGAGGTACATACGAAGAACTGAAGGATGAGTATCTGCTGCTGGTCACGATCGCAAACGGTGTAAACAACAGCCCCGATGCCAAGGATAAGCTCAGAAGAGTACTCGATGAGATGTGGGATGTCGGACCTGTGAATACAGGCTCCAACGAGACCGGTACGATCCTGTCCGGTGTCAGTGTTGATGAGATCAAACAGGGCTTTACGAAAGTGCCCCGTATCCGCTGCTGCTTCGACAGTAAGGAAAAGATACGGGAGATGCTGAAACGGATGATCGCCATGGATCTCGGTGTATCGACAACGATCTCCGGTCCCCGTAAGGATATCGAGGAACTGTGTCAGGAGTTCGGCATTCATCCGCATTCGGCCAACCTGTCGCTGCAGGTCTGGGGCACCACCGAAAGACTCCCCGAAGAAGATGTCATGAAGTTCATCACGATGTGCGGACACGGACTGATCTCACGTGCTCTGGTGGAAGACACGATACAGAAAGTCAAAGCCGGAAGAATGACACCGGAGCAGGGAGCTGTCCGTATCGGTACACCCTGTGTATGCGGCTTCTTCAACCCCACACGGGCAGTAAAACTTCTGCAGAAATACGTACCGCAGGAATAAAAAGAATACCGGGATAACACCCGGTATTTCTGTATATACGTTATTCTGCAGGAGTTAACAGCGGCAGTCCGTAAGCGGTCAGCCGCTTATTCAGCTGCTCAACAGCCGCGTCACTCAGGGCAATACCATTCGCATAGGAGTTCTGCGTCTTCTCATACTCGATCTCACCGGGGATGTAGATCCTGGACACACCCTCGGCTTTTTCCATGTTTCTGACCGAAGAAAGATACGTCTGCATCTTCTCGCGGAATTCCTCAAGATCCATGAAGTGGGCAATATCAAGGGCGATCAGGCATCCGCCGACACCGGCCTTGCCCTCCGGATAGTGGATCGCCTTGACGTTCGGAGCATAGGCAGACCCCGACAGCATGCCGGCCATGATATCGATCGTCAATGCCATTGCCGAACCCTTGGGACCCCCGATCGGTAACAGGATACCTTTTATCGCTTCCGCCGGGTCGGTGGTAGGTCTGCCCTCGGCATCGAGAGCCCAGGTCTCCGGAATCGTTCTGCCTTCCCGCAGAGCCTGACGGATCTTTCCTCTCGCCACAACGGCTGTTGCCATGTCGGCACTGAAAACGAGATCCTCACCGGTGTAAATGCCGGCCGCAAAGGGCTGGGTACCCGTAAACTGTTCTCTGCCGCCCCAGGGTGCCATGGCCGGAGAAGCGTTGCAGCACATTAACGCCACGAGACCGTTCTTTGCCAGTTTCTCAACGTAGGGACCGAGAGCACCGACATTGTTTGTATTGCGCAGCAGCACTGCCGCAATGCCGTATTCCTTCGCTTTGACACAGGCGATATCACAGGCCCTGTCGGCAGCCACCTGCCCAAGTCCGTCACCGCCGTCGATCACGCACACCGCACCGCTGTCACTGACAATACTCAGTGCTGTCGGAAACGCAAACATATCTGCCTCTCTGCGGTCAATGATCGGATTGATCATATAGGAGCCATGGGTCGTTACCCCGCGGGCATCACACATCGTCATGTATTTGGAAGCAGTTTCGGCATTCTCTTCACTTTCGCCGACGGCTGTCAGCAGTGCCTTCAGACTGCTCTGCAGGGATTCTCTTACGATCTTCATAGCTGTACCTCAGTATACTTATGCAAGGTCATCGTAGCATTCTTCCTCAGCACGGTACAATTCCGGTTTTTTATCTTTGTCATAAATAACCGTTATTCTGTATGTGTGTTATGCTTTTCCTATGAAAACTGTTAATGTTGTCTGTGCCGTGATCACCGACGGCAGCCGGATCTTCGCTACCCAGCGCGGATACGGCGAATACAAGGATGGCTGGGAGTTTCCCGGCGGTAAGATCGAAGCAGGGGAAACACCCGAAGAAGCACTCGTACGCGAGATCAAAGAAGAACTGGCTGCCGAGATCACGGTCACAGAGTACCTGACCAGCATCGAGTATGACTATCCTGCATTTCACTTAAGCATGCAGTGTTACCTGGCGAAGATCGTTCACGGAACACCGGTACTGCTGGAGCACGAAGCCGCAAGATGGCTGACCCGCGAAGAACTGGACAGCGTAGACTGGCTGCCTGCCGACCGGACGATCATTGACCTTGTCCGTAACCGACTGGGATGAGTACTTTCTCATAACCCTGTTATAATGACTTCAGAAAGAGGACATATATGTTCACTCAAACAAAAATATCACAGGAACCTGTTTATATTACCGGTCACAGGCATCCCGATACCGACTCCGTCGTATCGGCCATAGCCTATGCATTATTCAAACGTATGCAGGGTATCAAGGCGATTCCCTGCAGACTCGGCGCACTCAGCTACGAGACATCCTACCTGTTAAAGAGATTCGGCTACGAAGAACCGCTCCTGCTGGAAGATGCCCGCAAGCAGTTAAAGGAGATCGAACTCGATCCTCCCGTCTCCATCCCGTATACCGCCACGGTATACGAGGCCGTAGCCCGCATGCACGAGCAGGAACGCTCGAGCTTTGCGGTCACCGATGACAATGATAAAGTCATCGGCTTTGTCTCACGCAGTGACCTGGCCAGACTCTCGCTCGGTGATACGGCTGTAGGTATTGAGTTATTGCGGCATACCGGTGTGCAGGAGATCGCCCGCACCGTCAGCGGCAAGATCATCTATGACGATCCCGAACTGCATCTGAACGGCAAGGTCTCGATCATCGCTCTGACCGATACCGGTATCGATGACTACGAGATCAAGGACCGCATCGTCATCATCGGCAATGACCCGAAGGCCCAGAAGGCTCTGATCGAAAAGGGTGCCGGCATGATCATCACGGTCTGGAGCGAAAAGATTGAAGAAGATGTGATCAGTACTGCAGCGCAGCATCACTGCCCGATCATCATCTCCGGCCATGGTACGATGAATACTTCCCGCTACATCTTCTTCGCACCGCGGGTCGAACTGGTGATGAGCCGGAAGCCGGTCATGTTCAGGGAAGATGAATTGGCAGAGGAGGCCGGGGAGAAGATCACCCGCACCAGGTTCAGGAGTTATCCGGTGGTGGATGAGGATGACCATCTTGTTGGTTATGTTACACCTGCCCACATCATGGAATACCGGAACAAGAAGGTCATCCTGGTCGATCATAACGAGTTCTCACAATCCGTGAAAGCTGTCGAGAAAGCACAGATCCTGGAGGTCGTGGACCACCACCGGATCAATGACTTTGCGACAACGCAGCCGGTGTCCTTCCGCAACGAGATCGTCGGTTCCACGGCCACGATCATTGCGACGATGTACCGTGAAAACAATATCCCGATTCCCAGGGAACTGGCGGGGCTGATGCTTGGGGCTGTGCTCAGTGATACGCTGATCTTCCAGTCACCGACAACGACGCAGAAGGATATCGATACGGCAAATATCCTGGCTGCCCTGGCAGATCTTGATATCGAAACGTTCGGCAAGGAACTGTTCACGGCTTCTGCCGCCAACATGCGTCAGAGCATACGGGAGATGGTCGTACAGGATATCAAGTACTACGAGATCGGCAGATGCCGGACCATGATCTCCCAGTGCATGGTGCCCTCTGTACGCAGTCTGATCGGCCGGGAAAGAGAAATACAGAGGACTCTGGAAGGTCTTGTCGAAAAGAAAGATCTGGACCTGATCGTTGCGGCATTTACTTCCGTAGCAGATGAAGGCAGTGTCTTCTTTGCGGCAGGAGAGAAGAAAGGCAAGTGTCTTGAAGCTTTCCCGGACAGCAGTGAAGTAGGGCATGATCTGCAGAAGGGGATCTTCTCACGGAAGAGTCAGATCCTGCCGGCTTTGACCAGAGTGATCGAGAGATAGGAGAACAGCTGATGGATTACTATCTGACCAGATATGGCGCAAAGGTGGCTGATCTGCGCAGGTTCTGGAATACAGTCAGGCATATGATCGCATCTTTCCGTGAATTAAACATGACTGATGATGAGATGAGAAAGATCGTCTTGAAGTATAATCCCGACTTATCAGAAGAGGAGTATGAGATCATTCTTGGCTTGAAAGAAGATATCCCGGAAAATGATGAGCGTGTGATCGAAGAGTATCTGAAGAGATATCCTTTGTAAACTTAACAGGTATACCTTCGGGTATATCTTTATTTTGAAAACAGTTAGGGAACAAATTGTGCTTTTTGGAAGTGTTTTGTTCCCTAACCGTAATCCTGATTGTATATACTAATGCTATGAACGACTGCGGATGGAGATACAGCAGTGAAGCGATGAAGGTCTATCATGATACGGAGTGGGGTACACCTGCTCATGATGACAGACTGCTTTTTGAGTACCTGTTTCTGGAGTGCATGCAGTGCGGGTTAAGCTGGGATCTGATGATGAAGAAACGGGAGATCTTCCGGGCATGCTTTGATAATTATGACTGGAAGATAGTCATGAACTATACCGATGCCGATATACAGCGTATCCTGGATACACCGGGGATGATCCGCTCCCTGCCCAAGATCAGGGCAATGATACACAATGCCAAGTGCTATGACCGTGTAGTACAGGAATACGGCTCGTTTGACGCCTTTCTCTGGGCTTTTACCGAGGGGATGACCATCTGTTACCGGGGACACGAAAAAGGGCATATGCCGGTCTCCAACGCCCTCTCAGAGAAGATCGCAAAGCAGCTGAAGAAGCACGGTTTCAAGTACCTCGGACCGGTCACGGTATACTCCTACATGCAGGCCTGCGGGATGGTCAATGACCACCGTGAACAGTGTGACTGCTATACCCGGATCATCACGAAATATCCGGTCGTGTACAAACGTCCGTACGGAGAGAAGAAATGAGTCAGAGACTGACGGTAAAACAGATCCAGACGGTATCCACGAGAGTGATCCAGACGAACATGATCCTGCAGCTGACAGGCAGTGAGCTGGAGACTTTTCTGCATAAGGAGGCCGAGGAGAATCCGGTGCTGGAACTGGTCGAGGATGATCATTACAGCTATGGGCATACCGATACCGAAGGTACGGAAGAATACTGGATGGATCCCGGTAATGAAGAGACGTTAAGTGATCATCTGCTGGCCCAGGTCACGCGTGAGCTTAGTTCCAGGGAGAGAAGGACCCTCGAGTATCTCTGCTCGCTTCTTGATGATAACGGATATCTGAAACATGATCCTGCAGAGACAGCGGAGAAACTCGGGGTATCGCAGAAGACGGTACAGGAGATGACAGCTCTGATCCAAAGCCTGGAACCGGCCGGTGTCGGCGCCGCAGACATGCAGAAGTGCCTCTGTATCCAGATGGAACGACAGGGTGTGGAAGATCCGAAGCTCTATCGGTTTGTGAAAGAGGGATTATTGCTTCTGGCGGAGGGAAAGACACGTATCCTGCGTGAAAGCCTGGGCCTGAGCGAAGAGGAGATCTCGGCATACCTGAGCTATGTGCGCACACTTGAGCCAAGACCAGGCAGTGCTTTCCGTGCCAATGACCGCAGTATCTACATCGTCCCGGATATCTACGTGGAAAGAGACGAAGAAGGCTTTAAGATACGCTTTAACCGGAGGCTTTTCCCCGGTATCCGCATCCGTGAGGAATACCGCACACTGTATAAGAGTTTCGCAAAGGAAGAAAAGAGCTACGTCAGGGAGAAGATACAGAGGATCAACCTGCTGCAGAGATCGATCGAGGGCAGGGAGAAACTGATCACCGGTCTTGGTGAATATATCCTGGAAAGACAGCAGGCCTTCTTCATGCTGGGCGAAGGCAACCTGAAGAGTCTGCGCATGCAGGATGCCGCCGATGCCCTGCATGTCAATGTCTCCAGCATTTCCCGGGCTGTGAACGGCAAGTATCTGGAATGTGAGTGGGGCACTTACCCGTTAAAATACTTCTTTACCCAGGGCAAGCAGGATCAGCCCGTACGTACGGATATCATCCGGATGATCCGTGAGATCATTGCCGAAGAGGATAAGGACGCACCCCTCAGTGACGCAAAACTGACGGAAATACTGAAGGCTAAGGGTATCACCTGTGCCAGACGTACGGTCACCAAGTACCGTATCAGAGCAGGCATAGGAGATACTGCGGTGAGAAAGAGGAGATAGAAAAAACGGTCATGCCTGGATCAGGCAAGACCGTATTTTTTTAACTTGCGCCAGAGGGTGACGGTGCTGATCCCCAGCATCTCAGCCGTTTTCACACGGTTGTTGTCACACTGCCGCAGGGCTTCCAGGATATCTTCCTTTTCATCTCTGCGGGAGTGGATCTTCACTGTTGGTGTGCTCCTGGCCGCCGCGAATTCACTGCCGGTGACCGCCCTGACAAGATCCAGCGAGATGGGACCGACATCGTTATGCAGGACCAGGAATCTCTCGGTAATATTCTGTAACTGCCGGATATTGCCGGAATAGTGCAGGGTCTGCAGGTAGGCAAGGGCTTCATCGCTGATCTCGGGACTGTGCAGGTCAAGATCCTTGGCTCTGCTGTACATGAAGTGTCTGACCAGAGCCGGTATATCTTCCTTGCGCTCATTGAGATTCGGTATCTCCAGCTGCAGCACTGCCAGACGATAGTAGAGATCTCTGCGGAAGGAGCCGGCTTCGATCAGCTCCGGCATGTTCCGGTTGGTGGCCGCCAGCACACGTACATCGACAGAGATGACTTCATCGGAGCCTAACGGTACAATTTCCTTCTCCTGCAGCACACGCAGGAATCTTGCCTGCAGACTTAAAGGCATCTCACTGACTTCATCGAGGAAGATCGTGCCTCCGTTGGCCGACAGGAAGGAACCCTGACGGCCTTCTCTGGCAGCGCCGGTAAAGGCACCTTTTTCATATCCGAACAGTGAACTCTCGAGCAGATTCTCCGGTAAGGCCGCACAGTTGACGACCACGAACGGTCCGTTTCTTCGTCTTGAGGCATTGTGGATACTCTGGGCAAACATCTCCTTGCCGCAGCCTGTCTCGGCTGTGATCAGTACGGAACTGTCGACTCTGGCAAAGCGTCTGGCATGGTCTATGGATGCCTGCAGGGCAGGACTGGAGCCGATGATATCCTTGAACGAATAGACAGCTCTGTGGCCCTTGTTCAGCTTCTCCTGCAGTCTGCGCTCACTGCGCTGCAGCTGCTGCACGGAGGTAAACGTAATGACCGTCATCTGTTCGTTGTCATCATCACCTACGGGGATCAGGGTCACCGAGATCATCTGTTCCTTGATCGTGACCAGTTCCGCGATCGATCCGGATCTCTGCTTAAACGCATCCAGTTCGGCTACCGGCGCCAGTAAAGTCTCAGTGATCGGCAGACCCTGGATCTCCTTGCGGGAACAGTTCAGCATGTTCAGTCCGTAGTTGTTGATCTCGGTAATGACATTGTTATTGTTAACAGCTGCGATACCCTCGTTGACACTGTTCTGGATCAGTCTTAACAGATCGGATGTCTTTCTGGTGATATCCAGATACTTGAGGATACGTTCAGCTTCTCTGACCGCTTCCATGACGTCGTGATCTTCAAACGGCACGGTCAGGCAGTTGAAGCCGTACTGCGGTGCGATCTGCGAACCGCGGGAACCGACGATCAGGGTATCCACGCCGCGTTCCTTCAGGCTCTGTAATTTGGCATGCAGTTCCTCATCATTTGCAAAGGTCTCGAGGATGATCGGATCCTTGAACTCTTCTTTATAACGCAGCGCAGACGCATACAGAACGCCCTTTCTGGCAATGAAGGCGACATGGTCCGACATCTCCCTGGCTTTGTTGGCAACCAGAGCGATCGTCGCATAACTTCGCTTCAGGTTGATGATCGGCACCTCCAGATGCTCGGTCAGATAATCGTAATAGCCGCCGGCTGACACGAAGATCTCGGCACCCTTCCTGAGCATCTCCTGCACATACGAAAACATTTCCTCGTTGTTGGCATAGTTTCCGACAACGGGATAATCTCTTCCGATCTGTTTTAAAAAGTTCGGAATGCTTTTTAAATGATAAGGTCCTTCAAAGACAAAGACGATCCTGCTGATACTCATAATGTTACTCCCGTCACTATTTTACATGACATCGTACGGATAAATGTGTAAATTCTCCGAAATAAACAGGCACGTATTTTGCAATATACATATGTGGGAACAAACGTTCCGAATGGAGGTAAACAGATGTTTAAAGTCATTGCTGTTGGGGTAAGAGAGAAAGAGTTCGGTATGTACAGGCAGATCAATACCGAAGAATTCGGCTATGAGATCACGATGTATCCGATGGATCATGATATCCGTGATCCCGAGATATATAAGGGCGGCTGTGATGCCGTGATCAGCGGAAACAACACCACCGTGCTCAACGATGCATACTTTGCGATGCTTGAAGAGAATCACATCCGTGTCTTTATCATCAAGATGACCGGATACAACCAGATCGATCTTGACGCTGCCAAGGCACACAATGTGATGATCGCCAACATTGAGGCTTATTCGCCCAATGCGATCGCCGAGCTGGCAGTAGGCATGGCGATGGCCCTGAACCGGGATTTCTCAGCTTATGCCGCAAAGGCGGAAGCGCTGGACTTTACGCAGATCCCGGAATATCCGAAGGAGATCAGGGACTGTAAGGTAGGGATCCTCGGCACCGGTCATATCGGCATGGTCACGGCTTCCCTGTACAAGGCACTGGGCGCGGAAGTCTACGGCTTCGACAAGTTTGAGAAGGAAGAAAACAAAGCTGTCCTGACGTATACAACGATGGAGGAGATCTTCCGCACCTGCGATATCGTCAGTATTCATCTGGCCTATATCTACGGGCAGAACGACCGCATGATCAACGCCGAGGTGCTCTCACATGCGCAGAAGGATCTGATCCTGATCAATGCCGCAAGAGGGGAGTTAGTAGACCTGCAGGCTGTGGTCGATGCCCTGAAGGAAGGCCGTATCCGTGCCTTTGGCGCCGATGTTGTCGAACATGAGAAGCAGATCTTCGGCAGAAAGGTGGAAGAAATCACCAACGATACCCTGAAGGAACTGTACGCCCTGAAGGACAGGATCCTGATCACACCGCATATCGGTGCCAACACGGTCAGAGCCAGAGAGAACCAGATCCGTATAGCGTTAAAAGAAGCGAAAAGCCTGTGTGATACCGGTGAAGCTCCTTTCAGGATCATTTAACCATGACGTTATTCAACAGTATGATCCGCCTGCAGATGCAGCTGTTCCTGCTCATGCTGTGCGGATATGCGGTAAGGAAGCTGAAGGTCATCACGGCTGAACAGCAGAAGGGACTCTCGTCACTGCTGATCAACGTGATCCTGCCTGCCAATATCATTGCTTCCTTTACCGGCGGTATTGAGATGAGCAGTGAACTGCTGCACAACGCCGTAACTGCCGTGATCATCTCCGCCGCCGTACAGACCGCATCCTATGTGCTGGGACCGCTTCTCTTCGGAAGATTTGACAAGGCCCGTTCGGTCGTCATGCGCTACGGGATGATCGTATCGAATTCCTCGTTCATCGGTATCCCGGTCGTGGAGACGATCTACGGCAGTATCGGCACCATGTATACGTCTGTATATCAGATACCGATACGGCTGACGATGTGGACGCTGGGCCTGGCTCTCTATGCGGGCGAAAGCGGCAGTCTGAAGCAGAAGATCATCAAGATGCTTACACACCCGTGCATCGTTGCGGTAGGCATCGGCTTTGTGATCCTTGTGACCGGTGTAAAACTTCCTTCAGCCGTGACCGGCACGCTGTCTTCACTTGGCAGATGTGTCAGTGCCTTAAGCATGCTGATCATCGGCGGCATCCTCAGCGAGATCCATGCCGGTAAGCTGGCAGACAGGGCGATCCTGTACTTTACGCTGATCCGTCTTGTCGTCTTCCCGGGTATCGTTCTTGCGATACTGAAGTTCCTGCCGGTCGATCCGATGATCCTTGCGATCTCCGTGATCATGACCGCAATGCCTGCCGGAAGCACAACTGCCATCCTTGCCCAGCAGT
>CADBMY010000086.1 GCA_902795905.1 uncultured Erysipelotrichaceae bacterium | reverse complement strand
CCGAGAGCCAGCGATGACTTTCCGGACCCGGAAACACCGGCAATGCCGACGATCTGATTCAGCGGTACATCCACATCGATATTCTTCAGGTTATGCACACGAGCTCCCCTGACTTTGATCAGTTTCGGTCTTTCATCATTCATACGTATTCCTCACAGATATACACTCTATCATACTTGTGCATACTGCGTACGGTACAGAATCTGTACCGGAAAAAGAGCCGCGTGTATGCAGCTCTTCCGTTTGTTATTTCTCTTTATTCTTATTTCTTCATCAGGTATGCACCGGCATTCCAGGCCTGGGCAACCTTCTCACCGGTACCGTAGTAACCGTTACGGAACTGATCGAACATCAGGGCGTGAAGCTTTGTGACATCGACCTTACCCTTTTCATCCAGGACTTCCTCATTTGCCTTGACATTGACGATCTTACCCACGATGGCAGAGACATGTTCATCCTTCAGATGTTCCAGCAGCTCGCATTCCATGACGACCGGGAACTCCTCAATAACCGGGGCATTGACCTTGTCGCTCTTTACCGCGTGATATCCGGTTCTTTCGAACTTGTCATCCATCTTATTACCGGAAGCAATACCGAAGAAGTCAGCCACGTCCACATGTGCCTCATCGGCAATGGCGACCGTAAAGGCTTTGGAAGCCAGGATATTCAGCCATGTCTTCTTACCTTCACCGATGAACAGGATGATCTTATCATCATCTGCGACCTGTCCCCAGGCAACATTCATGACATTGACTTTGCCGTTCTCATCGTATGCCGCAACCATCAGTACAGGCATCGGATATACTGCCGGAATAACACCAAGATCTTTTTTCATATACATTACCTCCTGTGAATTGTATTTCTTTCAAAGAGATGATACCATTTGCTCAGAAAGATATTCAAGTACCTACATTGATGATGGGTACTTACCCGGAGGTAAGCATATGACAAAGAATATCAGTACTGCCGACTTCTCCTCCACCGGATACAGTTATACACTGTCTCTGATCTCCGGCCGGTATAAACCGATCATTCTGTACTGCCTGATGGAATATGAGCCTGTACGTTTCAACGAGATGCAGAGATATATCGGCAATATCGCAGACAAGACCCTCAGTCATAATCTCAGGGAACTGGAGAATGACGGTCTGATCATCCGTACGGTCTATCCGGTCATCCCGCCCAAGACAGAGTATACGCTCACCGAGAGAGGCCACTCACTCGTTAAGGTATTGGATCATCTCTGCGACTGGGGCAACGAGAACAGACCGCAGGAGGTATAACATGCTGGATCTCTTACTGAAAAACGGTGTTATCATCACCGTTGACCGCGAACATCACATCTATACACACGGATATATCGGCATACAGGATGACCGTATTGCCTGCCTTGGCGACATGGATGATACACCGGTACTTCCCGATGCGAAGACGGTGATCGACCTCGAAGGCAAACCGGTGTTGCCGGGACTGGTGGATGGCCATGGCCATGCCGGACACGGGATGACACGCAGTATCTGCGGAAACAGTGCCGATGACTGGGAGAGCGCTGCCGAAAGCATCTACTACATGTATTCCGATGAAGACTTCTGGTACACGGAAGGTGCCCTTTCCGCCATGGAGAGGCTCAAGTTCGGTGTTACGACTGCCGTATCCATGGTCGGCAATACGCCGCGTGTAGATGACATCTGGCCGATCAGAGCCCACATGCAGGGATCCCTGATCACCGGCATCCGGCAATACAGCGGTATCGGCACTGCCAACGAGCCCTGGCCCAAGACTGCCCGCACCTATCACGGCGATATCGTCGACGAATACACGGTAACACCGGACCAGGCGCTGCATACGACCGAAGAAGCATTGAAACAGCTCAATGGCAGACACCCTCGAGGCACCTGCATCGTTGCCCCGGGCAGGATGGGAAAGCGTCCCGGTTACAGTATCGAAGACAATATCCTGCATAACCGCAGGATGTATGAACTTGCACGCATGTATGATCAGCCGATCCACACCCATGCCTACGGCGGTGATGTGGCCTTCCTGAACGAACATATACCGGAGGTACTGGACTGGCATCTGTCCCTGACCCATTCCACCGGTTACTCCGAAGCCGAGCTGGATATCCTTGCACATTCCAATACATATGTTTTTCACGGACCCACGACATACTCGCATATCATCCGCAGATGTCCGGTCACAAAGATGCTGGAAAGAGGCATTCACGTGGCAGTCATCACCGACGGATCGGCACCCGACCGCAGTTTCGATCTCTGGCGTGACATGAAGAATGTACAGATCCTGCAGAGATATGAGCACAGTGATTATTCGCTGCTTCCGTGCGGGAAGGTCCTGGAGATGGTCACGATCGAACCGGCCAGAGCCCTCGGCATCGATCATCTTGTCGGTTCTCTTGAGGTAGGCAAGAAAGCCGACCTGATCCGCATCAACACGAAGCAGCCGCACCTGACCCCCTTTATCCATATGCCTGTGGAAAGACTCGTGCAGTTCGCAATGGGACAGGATGTGGATCTGGTGATCACCGACGGAAAGATACGTATGCAGGGACGAACACTGACAGATGTCAGTGAGGAGAAGATCCTGCAGGATGCCGAAGAAGTCTTTACAAGAACGATGAAACGCTTCGGCAGAACGGATATCTTTGAAGATCCCGGTCTCTACGATCTGAAACACTGACCGGTATACAGACAGTAAAAACATATATACGATAGATTTGGAGGTTTATGTTATGGAATATGAGATCATCGGCGGTGCATTCCCCGTCGTCCAGTGCTGCTTATCAGCGAATGAACAGATGATCACCGAAAGCGGATCGATGGTCTGGATGTCCCCGAACATGGAGATGCAGACATCCGGCACCGGCGGTTTCGGCAGGCTCTTTACAGGAGAGAGTATCTTCCAGAATATCTATACATGCAGAGGCGGTAACGGTATGATCGCCTTTGGTTCAAGCTTTCCCGGAAAGATCGTCCCCGTGGATGTATCCGAAGGTGACTGGATCTTCCAGAAGAGTGCCTTCCTCGCTTCTGAAAGTTCTGTGAAGCTGTCTGTTGAATTCCGCAGGAAACTCGGTGCAGGTTTATTCGGCGGTGAGGGCTTCATCATGCAGAGACTCTCCGGCAGAGGTACTGCTTTTGTCGAGATCGACGGTGATCTGCATGAGCTCTATCTGCGTTCCGGTGAACAGATCATCGTGGATACAGGCAATGTCGCAGGCTATGAAGCCGGTGTAACAATGGATATCCAGACGGTCAAGGGCATGAAAAATGTTCTCTTCGGCGGTGAAGGAATCTTCAACACGGTACTGACAGGACCCGGCAGGATCTGGCTGCAGACAATGCCGATCTCCTCTGTTGCCGGAGCGATCATCCCCTATCTGCCGTTAAAACAGGGTAACTAAAACAAAGATCAGAGTTCAAAACTCTGATCCTTTTCATATGCCACAGTGTACAGCAGATCTATTCCGTATACTCTCCGTATTCACAGCCGGTATTCCTGCAGATCACTTCATCCACCAGTCTGCCCAGGTGGTACAGTTTGACCGTACCGCTTCCGTTTCCGCCGTTCCAGAGACGGTTATGACGCTTTCTTCCGTCCGGTGCTTCATAATTCACCAGTAACATGTCTTTCTTGCGGCAGCGTATATCTGTTACCATCCTGTTCGTCCATGTCTTCTGTTCTACATGCCAGATGATCTCATCCTGTGTCTCATGACAGTCAAATACCGTACGGGTAAAGGTCCAGAACTTGGAAAAGTTGAATTCATATGGTCTTCCTTCATACCAGAAGGCCGAAAGAAGTTTTCTGGGCAGCGCAACAGGACCTACTTTAGGACATCCTCCGCCGATATCAAAGACACTGTCAGAGAGCTGTTTACCGCTCTTCACACTGATTAGATCACATGAGGAAAGCCATACCCAGGGAGAAGTAAAATCCCTGCCCCAGTTCTTGTCCGCATAACCAAAAGAACGATCTGGAGCAACAATATACTTCTCACCGTTATAAGTGATCTCACCGCTGTAGGAAGTCTTCATGCCCTCCGCATGCCAGAGCATCTCAAATAACTGCAGTCTGCGAAACAGTTTTCCTGCTCCGTATCCTACGTTGAAGGCAACCTCCTTATGTATATGCAGATTCCAGCTGATCTCTCCGGCATCACACATGTATTCCGGATGCGCCTGTACTTCATCTTCAGTCAGGCATATATGTCCTCTGCTTTCCTGTTCATCCAGCATACAGTCATCTGCCTGTATCGAAAAAGGAGTTCCTGCAGAAACACTGATCTGTTTCCAGCCAAAGAATCTGTGCAGCTGCGCCTTGTCTTTACCCCATGTACCGGCTTTGATCATCAGATATGACGGCCGTATACCTTTTTCCCTGTGCCCGGGAAGCTGACCGTATACAGGTCTCTCCCCTCCCAGAGCTGGATTACACAGAAAGAATTCGATAAAGAACTGTTTCTCTTCACCTGTTTCACTGTGATGCGCCGTAAAGGAATGCCACCACCAGTCATATCCTTTTTCTGCCTGTTTGCCCACAAGCATGCATGCATCTCTTGTGATGTCTGATTTGTTAAACATGTATGTCACCTTCTGTCCGTCTGTATATTTTAGCACACCTGCCGTACAGTGCTTCCGGGAACAGAAACAAAATCAGAGTCAATTGGCTCTGATCTTTTCCTGCTGTTCTTCCAGATATCTTACCGTCTTCCCGGTCTTTTCGGCATATTCTATCTCTGATCGCGTACTGGAACCGATATAGCCGCCGACATTGATCACGAAGATCTCATCTGCCATGTCGATCTTGCGTTTGTGCATGTCATCCAGCATCTCCTTGGTCTTTGTCAGGGTGCCTTCATCCATGTTCTCCCAGACTTCGCTGTCACCGGCATGTCCGAACAATCCCACCGAGATCACGATATTGCCTTCCAGTGTCAGTTTCTTCTGGGCTTCCATGAACTGATCCTTGAACCGTGTACTGCCGCAGAGTGTAATCACTTTATACTTTCCTACCATGGTATTCCTTTCTTTGTCTGTTTGTCTATTTCAGTATAAACCCTGTACAATAGTTGAGATGAATAAACAGACAGCCGAAAAGATCATACACTGGTATGAAGAGAATAAAAGAGAACTGCCCTGGCGGGATACCGGAGATCCCTATGCCGTATGGGTATCGGAGATCATGCTTCAGCAGACACGCATAGAGGCTGTACGGGAGAAATACATGATGTTCATGAAGGAACTGCCGGATATCCCTTCTCTGGCGTCATGTGATCCCGATAAGCTCATGCGTCTCTGGGAAGGTCTTGGCTATTACAGCAGAGCACGCAATCTGCAGAAGTGTGCACAGGTACTCGTACAGAAGTATGACGGGAAGCTGCCGGACACTTACGAAGAACTGCTCAGCCTGCCGGGGATCGGCGCATATACAGCCGGAGCGATTGCTTCAGCAGCTTTCAGCAGACCGGTGCCGGCAGTGGACGGCAATGTTCTGCGTGTACTGGCGAGAGTACATGGTATTGAAGAAGATATCCGTGATGAGAAGACCGTAAACAGGATCAGAGAACTGTTACTGCCTGTATA
This sequence comes from uncultured Erysipelotrichaceae bacterium, assembly GCA_902795905.1. Lineage (GTDB taxonomy): Bacteria > Bacillota_I > Bacilli_A > Erysipelotrichales > Erysipelotrichaceae > Bulleidia. The sequence continues at coordinate 6,670 of CADBMY010000086.1, read as the reverse complement.
TACCGAAGATATCGATTACGGAAGCTTTAACCAGGGACTGATGGAACTTGGTGAAACCGTATGTCTGCCCAGGGGAACGTGTCATTGTGACATATGTCCCCTTCATACAGAGTGTATTGCCTGTCACGATCACTCCTATGACCGTATTCCGTACAGATCGAAGCTGAAGCCCAGACGCATAGAAGAGCGTACACTGCTGGTGATTCAGGCAGGAGATCGTTTTCTGGTGCGTCAGAGGCCGCACACAGGTCTTCTTGCAAGACTGTGGGAATTTCCCTCACTCAGCGGTTTTCGCTCCGAAAATGAAGTCATACAGGCTCTGGAAAAAGACGGTATGCACACGCTGAAGATCAGGACACTCCCGGAAGCTGTTCATATCTTCACCCACCTGGAGTGGCATATGCATGCCTATGAAGTACAGATCAAGGATCCCGATACCCTGCCTGAGCATACCGGCCTCTATAACAAAAGACAGCTCCGTGAACTGGCGCTGCCTTCCGCATTCCGTGTCTATACAGATTATTATGATCTGCGCTAGATAAGATCTCTGATCACTGCCCGTATGAGTGAAGACCCGGCATGATCGTATTGACACCAATAAATGTAAACAGAACAACAGGTACCGACAATACCGCATACCATGCCATTGTCACACCTGTTTTCTTTCTGCCCAGTCTTAAGTGCAGATAGATCGCATAGAGGATCCAGGTGATCAGAGCCCATACTTCTTTAGGATCCCAGGTCCAGAATGAAGACCATGCCTCTTCCGCCCAGATCGCTCCGATCACGATCGTTACCGTCAGCAGTAATAACCCGATCGCGATCAGTCTGTAGATAAAGTAATCGATCTCAGGCAGTTTCGGATCCTTCGGATTCTTTTTATACAGCAGGATATACCGTATACCGGAAGCTCCCGCCAGCATGAATGCCGCATACGCAAAGGCCGCTGATCCGATATGCGAGACAAACCACACACTGCGCAGAGCCGGCATCAGTTCATGGATCTCCCTTGGCAGTAATGCCGCATAGAGATACACAGCCCAGGTCATGATCATCGCGATCGTTGTGATCCACTCCAGCTTCAGCCGGTAATGCAGAAACAGCAGGATGCACGCAATACCCCAGGCAAACATGACCGCAAACTCAAACTGGTTGGCCATCGGCACACGCCCTGCCTGTATACCTCTGGCAAGGATATAAGCCGTATGTGCCGCATAACCGGCGATGAAGATATACCAGGCATATTTTGACAGTACCTTCTTCTTCCACACCTGTGCAAAGAACTGCACGAGCATTCCCGCAAAGTACAGACCGCTTCCCGCAAAGAACAGAATATCAAGCATTTTCGTCAACCTCCGTATTACCATTGTCTGCTGCTGCAGATCGCAGTCTGAGAATAAGCCCCTCTGCCTTCGGGGTCATGACCCGGTATCCCTGATCCGTGACCGTCACTACAGCCGGCACAAACAGGAAGGTAACAGCCAGACCGAATGTCAGCATAAGCACTGCCGCCAGTAATGCCCATGATACCCAGGCCGGTGAGTATTTGATCCTGAGTCCGGGATACTCCACAGGATCCAGGAATGTATAAGTATAGCCGCCGACATCCAGAGTATCGCCGGGGAAGGCAAGCATGGACTCCGTACTGCCGTTTTCCATGACCATGAAGATATATACGGGATCCTCATACCGTCCCATCGTGGAAGTGATCAGTTCTGTACCGTTCTCCGTTTCCTTGAGCCCCGGATACAGATTGTCGATCAGGATCCCTGTCTTGCCGTCGGCTGAGAGGAAGTCCTGACTCTCGATATAGAACACATCTTCATGTCCCTTCGCATCTCTGACACTGATCTGACCGACTGTACCGTATGTCTGCTGGTAGATCTTATAGGAACCTGCTTTCACAGGATGATTGACCGCAAGCTCACGATCTCCCGTCTCCTTACCCGAAGGCAGGATCACATTGATCACACTGCGGTAGTCCAGTTTCCCCTCTTCATCCGTGATATGGAAGTCTTTCACTTCGATCCGCGTACCATCCTCCAGCGTGACCGCCTCATTGGGATAGCAGGATTCATCAAGGATCTTCGGAATCACCATTCCCAGCGCAAAGAAGATCACCGTAAACAGGATACCGAGATGGGTAATAAACGTCCCGTATCTGCCGGGAAGATTCTTATGATAGATGATCCTGCCGTCCTGTACGTTCTTATGCATATGCATACGTTCCAGTTCAGCCCGGACCCTGGTGATCCCTTCATGACTGAGCTTCACGGAAGCTTCCGCACCGGCTGCCCGTTTCAGGATATCCTCCTGTCTGATCCGGTGAAACCGAATGATCGAGCACAGTGTCAGATTAATACACAGCAGGATGATCAGCAGGATAAAATACCAGCTGGTAAACACGTGATCAAGCTGCAGACGAAAGATCCACGGATAAAGTGAAGGATATCCGCGGACATAGGTCATCGCACTCTGATTCTGGGGAATGATACTGCCCAATACGGATACGGCAGCCGTGAGTCCGAGCAGGATCAGACCGAAGGTCATTGACCTCAGAAATATATAGATCTTCTTCATGGTCTTAAAAATACCGTCCCTTCCGGGACGGTATGTCATCTTACTGAAGATAACTGTTTGCTTCGTCCAGATATTGCTGAGCCAGATCCAGGCACTGGTTTGTCAGCTTTGTATTGTGGGCACCTTCACTGTTTTCCACAAAGACATAGTCCCAGTACCACTGGGCATTGCGGCTGGCAAGACGTACTGCTTCAAGATCTTCATCACTGAGTGTACCGGCCTGGATCGCTGATGCCAGATCTTTATCCAGCTGTTCCAGCGCATAGCCGAGCTCATTCTCACGGGCTCTGGTCGCTTCCTGGATCTTATGAACCTTTTCAGTCATGTCCTCCTTGTGACACTGCGCGCAGCTGTTCAGAAGATCAGGATCCTGCAGCGGGCTGACCCACATATGACTGGTATACACTGTACCGTCTTCCGCTGTCTTCGTGGGCATATGGCAGTCCGCACAGGACAGGAAAGAAGCGTGTACACTGCCCTCTCCCATGTATGTTTCAAACTCCGGATGCTGTACCTTCAGCTTGCGCACACCGGTATCGGCATCGACCCAGTCCGCAAACATATTGCCTTCCGCATCGACAAGCGTATTCTCGAATTCCAGGGAATCTGTCGGTGAGATCTGCGCAAGACCGTGATAGGAGACCATCGTCGCCTTGGTCACCGGATCAAAATAATATTCGGTATGGCACTGTGCACAGCTCAGTGTCGCAGGGTCCACCTTTTCAAGATCAGCCCCGAGATTATTTGATACATACGGATGTGTGATGTAGATCACGCCCGGTTCATTGCTGTGGCAGTGGAAACAGCCGAAAGCATCGGTGACCTGAACCTCCATGTCTTCAAAAGCCATGGCATATGCACTGTCACCGTCATTGAGTACCTTCGCCGTAAAATCAGACGTCTTGCAGGTAAAGCAGTTCGCCAGCTTGTGCGGTCTGCCGGTGCTTGTGACATCTTCCACCACATATGTATGACCCCTGGCACTGCCGTAGGATATTGCAAAGCCATAACCCTCATACAGTGTCTTGATATAGGGATTTTCTTCAATATAATCGTGTATTTCACTGTTGTCATTGTTGAGCATGTATGTCTCATACTCATGCGGATACTGTTCGGCCCAGTCGGAGGACTTCATTACCTTGATTCCCGTGCCCTGCTCAGCTACAAGAGCTGTCAGCTGCTTACTGACTTCCGGGGCCGCTGAAGCAGGTGTATCAGGTTCTGCGGGTTTAACAGAAGCAGTCGGCTTGGCACCGTTTCCGCTGAGCGCACCAAGGACAACTGCTGTCCCAAACAGGCCGCATATCCAAACTTTATACAGAGATTTCTCGTTCATAGTTATTTGTCCCTTTCAGGCTGTGTTCCTGATAATAGTGTACTAATAAGTATAGCATTGTGTCAAAGATTACTGCAAATTAGTTCAAGAAGTACTTGTTTACAAGAAGTTGACATCGCAACATCTCTGCAGTATAGTACTACCATGTTGATATATCAACATGTATGGAGGCTATATGGAAGACCGTTTCGAACATTTCTCCTATGCCCTGTTCGAATTATCCAGATGCTGGTACAAGATCACCGGCAACGAGATGAAGCGCTATGACCTGAGCGGAACACACGGGTATTATCTGATCACCCTCTTCCGCTATCCCGAAGGCCTGACAGCCGCGAATTTCTGCGAGATCCTCGGCCGAGACAAGGCAGGTGTCTCCAGAGCCCTGCGTCTGCTGGAAGAGCGCGGTCTCGTACACAAGGAAGGCACGAACAGACGCAACTACAACGGTGTATACAAGCTCACGGAAGACGGCAGGAAAGCGGCAGAACACACCCGCAGAAGAGTCAGCACAGCCGTCCGGCATACCGGCACAAAACTCACGGAGGAAGAGCGCAGAATATTCTATTCTGCCCTCGAACAGATCACAGCAGATCTCCGTTTTCTGAGTGAGAACGGGCTCCCTGCTGAGGAAGGAGAATAACCATGGCTGTAAAGATCATTGCCGATTCCAGCATTGATGTCCCTGCAGATGTACGCACAAAACTGCTGACGGTCCCGCTGACCGTATTCTTTTCGGATGGTGAGTATACCGACAGAGTCGATATGACCGACCTGGAGTTTTACGAAAAACTGGCTGTCAGTCAGGAGATCCCCCGCACCAGTCAGCCCAGTCCCGAACGCTTTGCCGAGGTTTACCGCCGGGTCACGGAGTACGGTGATGACGGTGTCGTACTGACGATATCTTCCAAGGTATCCGGCACATACCAGAGCGCATGTCTTGCGGCTGCAGAGTTTGCCGGACATATACATGTCGTCGATACCCTGACAGGTTCTGTCGGTGCCGGCATTCTGGCCGAAAGAGCTTTACAGATGGCGGAAGAAGGCATGACAGCCAAAGAGATCAAGGATACTCTTGAGGAAGAAAAGCATTCTGTATGCCTTCTGGGTCTTGTCAATACACTGGAAAACCTGAGAAAGAGCGGCAGAATATCCAAGCTCAAGGGCATGGCAGCCGAGGCTCTGCAGATCAAGCCGATCCTGACCGTAAGAGATGGTGAGATCGTCTTCTGCAATAAAGCACACGGGCTCAAACGCGGTGTGAAGATGATGGCTGAAGAAGTACAGAAAGCCGGCGGTATCGATATCAGGAAGCCCTTCCTGATGGCATACACCGGTCTCAGCGACGAAGTATCACGCAAGCTGGAAGAGACCCTGAAGCCAATGATCACCCCCTACATGGAAAGGATCAGAACAACGATCGTCGGCAGCACGATCGGTACACATATCGGGGCCGGAGCCGTGATCATTGCCTTCTTCCGGAAGGTAAAACCCGCCGGGGTATAAAAAAAGACTATCTGCATAACTGATATGCAGATAGTTTTTAATTATGCCGTTTTTTCCTTCCGGTACTGCAGCCACAGCAGTAACATGCCGCATCCTGCAAGCAGTATACCAAAGCCGCAGAACATCTGTTCATAGCCGAAGGATTTCACGAAGAAACTGCCGAGGATCGGTGCCAGCGCATTGCCGATATTCTGTCCGATCTGGATCGTAGAGGTGGCGGTGCCTGCCCTGCTCTTATCCAGTTTCTTGATCACGTGTGCCTGTAATGAAGGTACCCCGGCACCCTGCCCGAGAGCCTTGAAGACTGCCGCTGCCAGCATCCCTGCCAAGGACCAGCTGATACCCACAAGTGCCATGCCGAAAGCCGCAAAGATGATCGAAGGCACAAGCAGGAAGTATACACCCTTCTTATCCAGCAGACGGCCGGTAAACGGTCTTAAGACGACCATGCACAGGGAATATACCGTAAAGAAGACAGCGATACCGGTGATCGATCTCTCTTCGGCAATGATTGCAAGATACGTCGTAATCATGCCGTTGCCCGATGAGAACAGTGCCGCCAGCAACATGAAGGCTGTAAACTCCACCGCCATCAGATCGGAGAGATGCACCTTTCTCATCTCTGCCGGCTTCTCCGGTTCCTGATACGGAAGCAGTGTGATCACGACCATGCACAGAAATGCCGAGACAGCAGCACAGCAGAAGGTCAGCGGATAGCCGGAGATCTCGACCAGTTTCAGACCGATGCCGGGACCGACAGCCTGCGAAAGAATATTGGCCAAAGCCGCATAGCCAAGCCCTTCCCCTATTCTTGAGGCAGGTATAAACGAAGTGGAAAAAGCCACCAGTGTAACAGAGTTGATCGAAAAGAAGACACCGACCAAGAGACGCAGTGCGATCAGCATTGGGATATTCCTGACAAACGCATGCATGATCAGAACAACGCCGTAACAAAGCGATGAGACCTGCAGGATGCGCTTGCGGCTGTAGCGGTCGGACAGCACACCGGCAAACGGACAGACAAACAGAGACATCAGTGACATCAGACCGGCAATCGTTGAAGCCAGCGTAATATCAGGATTCAGAGTCAGGGAAAACTTGGCGACAAGGGGATAGGTCATCTGTCCGGCAGCCCCGGAAAACAGCGTAAGCAGGATCACCAGAAGGAACTTCCCGGTCCAGATCGTTTCTTTCTTTTCGTTCATATGCTGTGCCTCTGATACAAAAAGCGTAACTTCTGTACCATGGATT
>CADBMY010000085.1 GCA_902795905.1 uncultured Erysipelotrichaceae bacterium | reverse complement strand
TATGACTTCCACGCGGTGCTTGTGATAGGCAATGAAGGAAAGGGGATCTCCAGGCTGCTTCGGGAAGAGTGTGATTATATGATCTCACTGCCGATGCAGGGAAAGATCGAGTCACTGAATGCTTCTGTCAGTGCCGGTATCCTGATGTATGAGATCTTTAACAGGCGTTTCCCGTTATAGGGAGGTGCCGTATGAACAATCCGTATGAATTAATGTATATGAGCTTTACCGGGGATGAATATGCCCAGAAAGCTCTTTTTAAGTGCTATGAGAATGAACTGAGGGCATATGTAAATACCGTCATATGCCGCTACCGTCCGCTGCAGATCTACCGTGATGATCTGATGCAGGAGATGCAGATCGCCTTCTGGAATGCTGTCTATGCATACCGTGAGGATAAACGGTGCAGTCTGCGTACGTTTTTGCATATGGTCATACAGAGACGTATTCAGGCTGTTCTGCGTGCTTACTGCGGAGCCGGCAGAGCCTCTGCGCACGAAGTGATCCCGTATGATCCCGAGATTGCGGAGAACCGCAGTTTCTATGAGACCGTGAAAGACAGAAACCGGATGAACGAGCCCGAGTATGCGTACAGGTTTGCACAGGCCGGGGAAAAACTGGCCCGGGTCATCGGCAGTCTGAGTACGACCGACAGGATGGTCATGGAAGCCTGGATGAATGAAGAGAGTTATGCCGAAGCCAGCAGCCGCATAGGTTTGAGTTACAAGCAGTACGATGGAAGACTGCAGAGAATACGCAGAAAGATCAGAAATGCAGTTATTCAGGAAGGATAGTATAATACTTCTGTTAATGAGGTAAGCGTATGAAACAGATACTGATCGGCATGACTGCTCGTTCACAGACACAGAACGACAACCGTACATTCTACGATAACGAAAGTTACTTTGAATATATCAGACAGGCAGGCGGTATACCTGTGCTGCTGGGAACTGTCAGTGAAGAAGAGGCTGAGGTGCTGGCAGAGAAGCTTGACGGCCTGATGATCACCGGCGGTGCGGATGTTGATCCGTCTTTCTACGGGCAGGAGAATACTGCTTCATCGATGGATGCGGAAGATATCGACATCTCCGATTTCCGGCTGTACAGGGCTTTTACAAAGCATCATAAGCCTGTGCTGGGGATCTGCAGAGGCATACAGGTGATCAATGTCTGTGAGGGAGGAACCCTGATCCAGGATATTCCTTCCTGGGACAGTACAAAGCTGAACCATGTACAGAGAACGTATGTACCGCCGATCCCGCGTGATCAGTTCTGCCACCGTGCTGATTTCATCACCGGTACGGTTCTGCACAGTATCTTCGGTGACAGTTACGGTGTCAACAGTTTCCATCACCAGTGCATAGAGAGACCTGCAGAAGGCTTTGTGATCTCCGCATACAGTGAAGACGGTATCATCGAAGGTATCGAGAAGGAGGGTGTACTGGCTGTGCAGTGGCATCCCGAGCGTCATGTGGAGGATGAGAAACATAAGGAACTTGCCCGGTATTTTGTGTGCATGTGTGATAAAACAGTTGATTAATGAAACCATGTGAATGATAATAAACGCGAAAGGTCAGCCGTTGGTCAAGGGTAATACAGGATGAGCAGAAGAACCAGAAACATCAATCTGACAGAGGGCAATATCGCCCTGCAGATACTGATCTTTGCGGTGCCGATCCTGCTCGGTGATCTGTTTCAGAATCTGTATAACAGTGTAGACTCTCTTGTTGTCGGCAACTTCGTGGGCAAGGAAGCTCTGGCTGCCGTCAATGCCTGCTCACCGATCACCAACCTGCTGGTCAACTTCTTTGTCGGTATGTCCGCCGGTACGGGTGTGATCTTCGGCCGTAATTTCGGCGCCGGCAATTATCAGAGACTGAAGGACTCGATCCACACGACGGTTGCTTTTGCGCTGATCATCGGCTTTTCCCTGGCTGCAGTCGGTATTGTTTTCAGCGGCGGCCTGCTTCGGCTGGTCGGCTGTCCCACAGATATTTTCGACAGTGCCGGTACGTATCTGCGTGTTTATACGATCGGTATTCTCTTCACGGCTATATACAATATCGGTGCCGGTGTTCTCCGGGCTGTCGGAGATTCCCGCAGTCCTTTCTATGCCCTGGTGCTTTCCAGTGTGCTGAATATTGTTTTGGATTTTGTGCTTGTCGTCAATTTCCGACTCGGTGTTCTCGGCGTAGCCTTTGCGACGATCGTTTCCCAGTTTGTATCGGTCATGATTATTTACCGCCGGATGATGATCATGGACACACGCTATGCGTTCCGCTTCCGTGAACTTGCGGTAGATAAGGAGATCCTGAAGGAAGTGCTCGATCTTGGCTTCCCGGCCGGTATTCAGTCCTGTCTGATCTCTTTCTCGAACATGTTCGTGCACCGGTATATCAACAGCTTTGGATCAAGTGCGACTGCCGGTGTCGGTATTGCGACCAAACTGGACCGTTTTGTTGGCCGTTCCAGCAGAGCAATCGGTCTCGGGGCTTCTACGTTTGTAGCGCAGAATGCCGGAGCCGGAAAGGTGGAAAGAATCAAAAGAGGTATATGGACGTGTTTTCTCATGAGCTGTATTTCCATCTTGATTTTTGCGGTTCCTCTGTACATCTTCGCTTATCCGCTGACAGGTTTATTTAACAGTGACCCTGAAGTAGTGCGCTACGGTGCCATGATGATGCGTACGATCATCCCGTTCTACTTCCTGCAGGCCGGCAACCAGGTCCTCTCCGGTTCCCTCAGGGGCTTCGGCTATTCCCGTCAGGTCATGTTACTGTCGCTGTGCGGGATGATCCTGCTGCGGCAGATCTTCCTGGCTGTATCGATGGCGATCAATCATACGATCACCAATGTCTATATCGGTTTCCCGGTCGGATGGGGCGGTGCGTGTCTGGCGGTGGCGCTGTACTACCTGTATATACGCAATAAGAAACATCTGTTTGAGAATCTTACAAAAGATATCTAAGGAGCTCTGCTCCTTTTTTCTTCTGTTTGCATACGGAAGTGATATAATCAAAATGAAATCGATATCATAATACAGGAGGATCATTATGGCTATGACAAAAGCGGATGTTTTTGCCCGCCGCTTGAACGACCGAATCGATGAGCTGAAATGGCTTTATATGGAGCTGTACAACGACACTCAGGCGTTCGACTGGTTTTTAACAATGCTTTCAAAGATGTATGAGAAGAGATCGGCTTCCCTGCGCAGGCTGGATGCCGAGAGGGAGCAGGATCCCGACTGGTACAAGGATCGTTCCACACTGGGTATGTTAATGTACACACAGTGCTTCGGCGGTACGATCAACGGTGTCCGTGAGCATCTGGATTATATTGAGGAAACAGGGGTAAATTACCTGCATCTGATGCCTCTTTTGCAGAGTCCGGCAGGCCGCAGTGACGGCGGTTATGCGGTCGCGGATTTCCGCAAGGTAGATCCCGCACTGGGGACGATGAAAGATCTTTCGGCACTGTCCGAAGAGTGTCACAAGCGCAATATTTCCGTATGTCTGGACTTTGTGATGAACCATACCAGTGAGGACCATGCCTGGGCGAAGAAAGCCAAAGCCGGCGATCCCGAATACCAGAGCAGGTATTTCTTCTACGATAACTGGGATATACCCAATGCGTATGAGAAGACCGTTCCGCAGGTATTCCCGACCACGGCACCCGGTAATTTCTCCTGGTGTGAAGAGGCAGGCAAGGTCGTCATGACCACGTTCTATCCGTATCAGTGGGATCTGAACTACGCCAATCCTGTCGTGTTTAACGACATGACAGAGAATATGCTGTACCTGTGCAATCAGGGTGTGGATGTGATCCGCCTTGACGCCACACCGTATATCTGGAAGGAACTTGGCACCAACTGCCGCAATCTGCCTCAGGTCCATACCCTTGTCAGGATGATGCGTCTTGCCGGTGAGATCGTCTGCCCGGGTATTCTGCTTCTGGGTGAAGTCGTCATGGAGCCTTCCCGTGTCGTGCCGTATTTCGGTACGGTGGAGAAGCCGGAATGTCATCTGCTTTATAACGTGACAACAATGGCAAGCACCTGGCATACCGTAGCAACCAAAGATGTACGTCTTCTGCGGCACCAGATGGACGCTGTGTTTGCCTTACCGAAGGTCTATACCTTCCTGAACTATCTGCGCTGTCATGATGATATCGGCTGGGGTCTGGACTATCCTTTCCTCAAACAGTTCGGCTTTGAGGAAGTAAGCCATAAGAAGTTCCTGAACGATTACTTCCGCGGTATGTACGAAGGCAGCTATGCCCGCGGTGAACTGTATAATGATGATCCAAGACTCGGTGATGCCAGACTCTGCGGCACCACGGCTTCCTTGTGCGGTGCCGAAGGTGCTCTTGAAGAAGGCAATGCGGAAGAATATGAAAAGGCTCTGCGCATGATCGAGACCCTGCATGCTTTCCTGCTTGTACAGAGCGGCATTCCGGTACTGTACAGCGGTGATGAGATCGGGCAGTTCAACGATAAGACATATCATCAGGATCCTCTGAAGGAAGCCGACAGCCGCTACCTGCACAGAGGCAGTTTCTCGTGGGAAGACAGTGAGAAAAGACATGATCCCGATACCCTGCAGGGCAGGATCTACGCAAAGATACAGGAGCTGGAAAAGATCCGCCGTGATCATCCGGTATTCAACGCATCTGCAGATGTATGGACACTGGAGCCGTACAATGATCACATTCTGGCGATCGGCAGATATGATCAGGGTGAGAAACTGATCGGACTGTTCAACTTCAGTCATGATCATGAAACAGCCTGGCTGAATGAAGAAGAAGAGTATCAGGATCTGCAGAGCGGTGAGTATCTGCAGGCAAGGTCCGTAGACCTGGAAGGATGCGGATTCCGCTGGTTATTGAAGAAATATTGATTTAAGAGGTTTTATGACGGTTAAGGAGATTGCAGCACTGGCACATGTATCGCCGGCAGCTGTAAGCAGATATCTCAATGGCGGTCCTCTCAGTGAACAGAAACGGGAAGCTATACGCAGAGTCATTGAAGAGACCGGTTTTCAGCCGAATAAACTGGCCAGAGATCTGCGCCGGGGGACCGTAAAGCAGATCGGTGTGATCCTGCCCAGGCTGTATTCCAACGCAGCCGGGGAGATCGCTGACGGCATTCATTCCGTACTGCTGGAGAAGGGGTATATGACCGTCCTTGGCTCGACCGGGTTCAGTGATGAGACAGAAGCGGAGTACCTGCGGCTGATGGCATCTTATCCGCTGGCAGGAGTCATCGTGATGGCGGTCAGTGCTTCCGAAGCCAAGGAACAACTGTACGGCAGTTACAGCCTGCCGATCGTTATCACCGGACAGAACATGCGCACGGTCAGTTCGATCTCTCACGAGGATGAACAGGCAATGTTTGACCTGACGCAGCGCATGCTCGGAAAGGGCAGAAAGCAGTTCGTGTACCTCGGTGTCGACAAGCGTGATGATGCGGTCGGCGTCAACCGGTACAACGGCTTTCTGAAAGCACTTGCCGGAGCCGGCCTCAAAGAGGCAGATACGCTCTTCCGCAGGACAGACTTTACGGCTGAAAGCGGATATCACCGGATGCAGGAGATCCTGCAGGAAGGATGTACATTTGACGCGGTGCTCTGTGCCACCGATGTGATCGCGCTTGGTGCTCTGGCAGCACTGCGGGAAACCGGAAGAAAAGTGCCGGAAGAGGTCAGTATTGCCGGTATTGGCAATGAGTGGGCAAACCGCACATCCGTACCAAGACTGACATCCGCGAGGTTCCGTCAGTTTGACTGCGGACGTATAGCCGCGGAAGTACTGCTGGAACGGATCGAAGACAGAGACCAGCCGAAACGAACGGTAAAACTTGGATATACGATCGATGAAGGGGGTTCGATCTGATGGGTAAACTGATATTTCTTGACATTGACGGTACGCTGACACTGCCCGGTGAGAATACACCTCCCGCCAGTGCCCTCAGGGCAATTGAGGCAGCAAAGAAGAACGGACACAAGGTGTTCCTCTGCAGCGGCCGCAATCCGAACATGCTGAAGCCCGTACTGGCATATGACTTCAACGGTTTCGTGGCTGTCAACGGCGGCTATGTCAAGGTCGGGGAAGAGGTGATCTATGATCATCCGATGCGTACGGAACAGTTCAGCGAGGCGGTGAAGCTTCTGCACGAACATGGTGTTTACTGCACGGTGGAAGGCCGGGACGGTGCGTTCGGTGACGAAGGCATCGGTGATTTCATGGCTAAGGCATCGGGCGGAAACTCCGAGTTAAAACGATGGCGCAAGGCAATCGAAGAGAGTCTCGGCATCCGCCCGATGAAGGAATATGACGGACAGCCGGTGTATAAGATCATCTTCGTATGCGGAGATCTTGAACAGACAGCAGCGGCCAGAGCTGTTCTGAAGAAAGACTTTGACTTTGTGATCCAGGGCAATGATAACGGCATCTGCAACGGTGAGATGGTAAACCGGGCCTTTGACAAGGGCAGAGCGATCCGGCGGGTGTGTGAATACCTGGGCAGAGAGATCGGCGATACAGTCGGCTTCGGGGACAGTATGAACGATCTCGAGATGATCCGGACAGTCGGCACTTCCGTATGTATGGGCAACGGTGCCGAAGAACTGAAGAAGATCAGTGATGTCGTATGCGGACCGGTGGAAGAGGATGGTCTTGCGAAAGCTTTCGAGATGCTGGGACTGTGCTGAATCCAATGGAAAACAGGCGAAATGAACAGCGTTTATTTACAAAATCGGTAATTGGACTTATATTTTAGGTAGAACATTGAAAACGGTTTCAATGGGGAAAAAGAGGAGATAATATTATGGCATTAGACTACAGAAAATGCGCTGAGGAGATTGCAGCCAATATCGGCGGCGGTGCAAACGTCATCAGTGCAGCACACTGTGCAACCAGACTTCGTCTTGTTATTGCGGATAACAGCAAGGTCAACAAGAAGGCATTGGAGAATGTCGACGGTGTCAAGGGCATGTTCGAATCAAACGGTCAGCTTCAGCTGATCATCGGTACCGGTACGGTAAACAAGGTCTTTGATGAGTTTATCAGTGTTACCGGTGTACAGGCTGGTACGAAAGATGATGTCAAGGCTGCTGCGGCAGCGAAACAGCCGATCTGGAAACAGATGCTGAAAACGATCGGTGACGTCTTCGTTCCGATCCTGCCGGCAATCGTTGCTTCAGGTCTGATGATGGGTCTTGTCGAGGCTCTGGCAAAGATCCCGGGACTTGGCTTCGGCGGTTCTGACTGGTTTGCCTTCCTGGATACAGTTGCGAATACAGCATTTGCTTATCTGCCTGTGATCGTGGCAGTTTCTGCCGCAAGAGTCTTCGGCGGAAATATCTTCCTGGGTGCTGTCATCGGTCTTCTGATGATCCACTCTGCGTTCCTGAACGGATGGAATGTTGCTAACACAGAAGCAATCAACAGCTTCTTCGGTGTTACCGATGGTATTATTCCGAAGTGGCATCTGATCGGCAATCTGGTAACGATACAGCGGTCAGGCTATCAGGGACATGTTATCCCGGTCATCATTGCTGTCTTCATCATGTGCAAGCTTGAAAAGTGGCTGCACAAGCATGTACCGGAGATGATCGATCTGTTTGTTACACCGCTGACAACAGTACTTGTAACAGCATTTGCGACACTGTGGATCGTCGGTCCGATCTTCTCGATGCTGGAGACCTGGGTGCTGGCAGGCGCAAAGATCCTCGTACGGAATCCCCTGGGTGCCTGTGCCATGGGTGCCCTCTATCCGGCAACAGTTGTCATGGGTCTGCATCATATGTATAACGTCATCGAAGCAGGTATGCTTGCGGAGAGCGGTCTGAATACGTGGATGCCGATTGCTTCGGCAGCGAACTTTGCGCAGTTTGGCGCATGTCTTGCGGTAGGTCTGAAGGTCAGAAACCAGAAAACGAAATCCGTCGCGATCCCGTCCTCTCTGTCGGCAGCTCTCGGTATTACGGAGCCTGCGATCTTCGGTGTCAATATGCGTTTCTTCAAGCCCTTCGTTGCCGGTATGATCGGCGGTGCTGTCGGTTCCCTCGTAGCAGCGATCCTCGGCTTCGGCGCAACGGCTTACGGCGTTACCGGTATTCCGGGTTATCTGACGGTATCCAATCCGCTGCAGTATACGATCGTTCTGGCGATTGCCGGCGGTATTGCCTTTGCCCTTACATGGTTCTTCTGGAAGGAAGAGACGGAAGAAGGTGCTGAACCTGTCAAGGCTGCACCGGCACCGGAAGTAAAGGCAGAACCTGAGATCGTAGTTCCTGAAAAGACAGTCATCTCCTGCTCCGCAGGTGAGATCAAGGCTCCGGTCAAAGGTAAAGTAGTCTCCTATACAGAGATCCCCGATGAAACGTTCGCACAGGGTATCCTGGGTGAAGGTGTCGGTATCTGGCCGGAAGAAGAAGTGGTCAGAGCACCGTATGATGGTACGATCTCCAGTGTTGCGGAATCCAAACATGCAGTCGGCATTACCGGTCCTGAGGATATGGAGGTGCTGATCCATGTTGGTGTGGATACGGTAAACATGAACGGTGACGGCTTTGAAGTTCTTGTTAAAGACGGTGATGAAGTCAAGCTCGGACAGCCTCTGATCAAGTTTGACCGTCAGAAGATCAAGGCCGCAGGTCATCCGGATATTGTTGTCACATTGCTGACTAACAGTGATGACTATGAAGATGTTACAATAAATACAGATAACTAATTCTTTTGAAAGGAGAAATATCATGAAAGAATTCAAGTACACAATTACGGATCCGATCGGTATCCATGCACGTCCCGCGGGCGTTCTTGCCAAACTTGCCAAGTCCTTTGAAGGCGCAACTGTATTCCTGACCAAAGGTGAGACAACAGTTAAGGCTTCTCAGCTGATGAAACTGATGAATCTCGGTGTTAAGGCCGGTGATGAAGTTACGATCAGAGTTGAGGGCGGCGATGAAGAAGCTGCTGCGGCTGCACTGGAAACATTCTTCAAAGAGAATCTGTAAGAAAATATATGAAGCTGCTGTTTTGGTCATGAACAGCAGCTTCTTTACTATCATGGGAGGATAATTATGATCTTAATTCAGGGTAAAGGTGCCTCCAAGGGCATTGCCAAGGGACCTCTGTACTTCTTCAAGAAAGCAGATACAGAGATCGTAAAGACCGTCGTTGAAGATCTTGAGACAGAGAAGGCACGTCTTGAGGAAGCTAAGGCAAAATCGATCGAACAGCTGGAAGCTCTTGCGGAAAAAGCCCGTGAGGAAGCCGGTGATGAAAGTGCCATTCTGTTTGAGACACATGCGATGTTTGTCGAGGATGATGACTATGTAGAGACGATCAACGACTGCATGGAAGAGGAATCCTGCAATGCCGAGTATGCGGTAAAGACAGCCGGTGAGCAGTTTGCGGAAATGTTTGCGGCGATGGATGATGCGTATATGCAGGCCAGAGCTTCCGATATTCGCGACGTTACACAGCGTATTCTGAATAACCTGATGGGTGTTGTGGCAGGCGGTATCGATTCTGATGTACCGGTACTGCTGGCGGCAGATGATCTGGCTCCGTCCGAGACTCTGCAGCTGGATAAGTCCAAGATCGTTGGCTTTGTGTTAAGAGAAGGCTCAGGCAACGGCCATACAGCGATCCTTGCCCGTACCATGGGTATTCCGGCGGTCTGCGGTGCCGGGGCAGCGCTTGATGAAGCTTATGAGGGCAGAACAGCATATATCGACGGTGAGACAGGACAGGTCGTTCTGGAACCGGATGAGATCACGCTGGCAGCTTTCCAGACCAAGTTTGAAAAGCAGAAGAAGATGAAGGAACTGATGGAGACGATGAAGGGTAAGGAGGATGTTACCCTTGACGGACGTCATATCAAGCTTTACTGCAATATCGGTTCTCCTGAAGATGTTACAGCAGTTCTGAACAATGACGGACAGGGCATCGGTCTCTTCCGTTCCGAATTCCTGTATCTGAAGTCTGAAGACTATCCGACAGAGGATGAGCAGTTTGAGGCATACAAGACTGTAGCAGCCGCAATGAACGGCAAGCGTGTCATTATCCGTACACTGGATATCGGTGCCGATAAGCAGGTACCGTACTTCAATCTGGCAAAGGAAGAGAACCCGGCTCTGGGTGTACGTGCGATCCGTATCTGTCTGAACAGACCGGAAGTCTTCCGTACACAGTTAAGAGCGCTGTACAGAGCTTCCGCATTCGGCAAGGTAGCAATCATGTTCCCGATGATCACTTCGGTCTGGGAAGTACGTGAGTGCAAGCGTGCATGTGACGCTGTGATGAAAGAACTGACGAAAGAGGGTATTCCGTTCAATCCCGATACTGAACTCGGTATCATGATCGAGACACCGTCTTCTGTCTTCATGGCAAATGATCTGGCTAAGGAAGTAGACTTCTTCTCCGTAGGAACCAATGACCTGACACAGTACACACTGGCATGTGACAGACAGGCCAATGACCTCGGCAAGTTCTTCGATCCGCATCATCCGGCAGTGTTAAGAGCACTGAAGATGACAGCAGACGCTGCGCATGCCAACGGTATCTGGGTAGGTATCTGCGGTGAGCTGGGTGCTGATCTTGAACTGCTGGAAACATTCATGGCAATCGGTATCGATGAACTGTC
>CADBMY010000084.1 GCA_902795905.1 uncultured Erysipelotrichaceae bacterium | reverse complement strand
GACGCAGAGCGTGAGGAAAGAGTAGTAGAGCTGCTGAAGATCGTCGGTCTCAAGCCTGACCACATCAGACGTTATGCGGCAGAGTTCTCCGGCGGACAGCGTCAGCGTATCGGTATTGCCAGAGCTCTGGCAGTCGACCCGAAGTTCATCGTCTGTGATGAACCGATCTCGGCACTTGATGTTTCCATTCAGGCACAGGTCGTTAACCTGCTGAAGGAAATTCAGAGAGAGATGGGTCTGTCCTATCTGTTCATTGCACACGACCTGTCCATGGTCAAGCATATCTCCGACAGGATCGGTGTCATGTACCTTGGTCATATGGTGGAATGCGGACCTTCCAACGATGTATATCACCGTCCGCTCCATCCGTATACAACAGCTCTGCTTTCCGCTATCCCGATCCCTGATCCGGATACTGCCAAAGGTAAGCGGAGGATCGTACTGGAAGGAGAGATTCCGTCTCCGATCAATCCTCCGGAAGGCTGCCCGTTCTGCACACGCTGTCCTAAGGCTACAGAACGCTGCCATAAGGAGCGTCCTCAGACGATACAGGTCGGTACACGTACCGTTGCCTGTCATCTGTACGAGAAGTAATTAACAGAGTGCAGATACGGTAAACGAAAGATCTGCCTGCAATATTACTTCCGGTATATTCACATCACGGAAATTCGTGAATAAATTGATGTATATTACGGGCATCGCCAGGTGCCTGTGATATAAAAAAAGAAAGGGGAAAGAAAATGACTTTCAAAAAATTCGTTACTCGAGTTCTGACAGCCGGTATGGCATTCACGATGGTTGCATGCTCCGGCGGCGGTTCCGCAAGTACTCCGACACCTGCTTCCGGCGGTGAGAGCGGCGGCGGCACATCAGGCTCCGAAACAACAGAAACCACTTATAAGACAACATTTACATATGCTGTCGGTGGTGAGCCTACTTACATGGACCCTGCAAGATGCGGTGACTCTGTTACAGCTGAGATCCACAACGAGATCTGGTTCCCTCTGTTCTATCTGACAGAAGATGGTTCCGTAGCTAACGGTGACTGTGAGAGCTATGAAGTCAGCGATGACGGTCTTGTTTACACATTCCACCTGCAGCCTGAGGCTAAGTGGTCTGACGGTGAGCCGATCACTGCTGATCAGTATGTATACGGTATCAAGAGATGCATCGGTATGGGTTATGATGATGCAGGTTATCTGACCATGATCACGAACTATATCGAAAATGCTGCTAATCACGTAGGTGAAGATGTAGCGGACATGGATGATGTAGGTGTCAAGGCTATTGATGACTTCACACTCGAGATCACACTGAATGGTGTCTGCCCGTTCTTCGTATCCTTACTGCCGACACAGGTATTCGCAGCTCTGCGTCCTGAGTTTGCTACAGAACATGATTCCGAATGGTCTCAGGATCCCAACAACTTCCCGACAACAGGTGCTTTCTATCTGACAAAGATCGACTCTGCTTCTGAGTACATCATGCAGAAGAACCCGAACTTCCTGTGGGCTGACCAGGTTGTTGTTGAAACACTGATTGCTAAGATCATGCCTTCCATGGAAGCCAGCCAGATGGCCTTCCAGACAGGCGAGATCGACTACGATACAGGCGCAAGCTCTGACTGTGTCAACGTTCCTGATCTGAAGGACGCTGTTGATATCTGGGGCAACATCAACTACTACATGAACCTCCAGTGCGTAAGCGGCAACGAAGCTCTGCAGAACAGAAACGTACGTCGTGCTATCCAGCTCGGTATCGATCGTTCCGCTATCGTTACAGCTCTTGATGCCGGTGATGTTTACTACGAACTGAACGGTTTCCTCCCTGTAGGTATTCCTGATTTCGAAGGTGACTTCCGTACAAATGCCAACAATGATCACCTGCTGGTCTACACAGACAAGGAAGAGGCTAAGAGGCTGATGGAAGAAGCAGGATTCAGCGAGACAAACAGACTGTCTCTGGAATACTACTACAACCAGAATGCTATGCATGATACGATTTCCGCAGTTATCGCTGAACAGTTAAAGGACATCTACATCGATGTTACACTGAAGACTGCTGAACTTCGTACATTCTTCGATGACCGTTCCTATGGACGTTATGACATGGCTAGAAATACATTCTCTGCTGACTACATGGATCCCTGGAACTATCTCGAACTGATGGCTATCTACAATGACCCTGAAGGCAGAACATTCTTCGGTGATGAGACATACGACAACATGCTGTTTGAATCTATGAAACTGACAGGTGAAGAGCGTTTTGCTAAGCTGCATGAGGCTGAGCAGTATGCTATCGAAGAGCAGTGCTGGAATGTACCTCTGATCGGTTACGGTTCCGTATCCTTACAGAGACCTGGTACAACAGGCGTTATCAATAACCCTCAGGCTAACCATATCTTCTGGTTCGTCAAGTGCCCGGAATAATATCCGAAACGATTCATAACTGAAAAGAGGGAGTCCTTCGGGACTTCCTCTTATCTTCTCTTATTGCTTTTTCTGAGTATATGACATGTATTGAGAAAAACCAATAATGCAGAAGAGGAGGCCCTTATGAAACCTGTTGCATTGGATCAGTTCAAGGATTTTATCTATCTTTCCGCCTTATCAGCAACTGCTGACAAGAAACACCTCTACTTTGTACAGTCGCGTATTGATATGGAGAATAATGCCTATCAGCAGCAGCTGATGACGACTGACACAGAGACACGAAAAACCACGAATGTAACGGAATGGCAGGACAGAGTATCTTACTTTGTGCTTGGTAATGATGTCTTCCTGACAGACAGAAATAAAGATCTGAAGACAACGCATACGGTACTGAAGAAACTGACAAAGAAGGGTTTCACGGAAGTATGCACACTGCCTCTGGCGGTAAACCGTGTCATTGATTTTGATAAGACAAATTATCTTGTCAGTGCCGGTACGAACCGCAGCTGTCCCGGTTATCATGAACTGACGGATGAGCAGAAAGCGCAGGTAGAACAGCAGAAAGAGGATGACAAGGATTATATTGTCTTTGATGAGTATCCGTTTGTATTTAACGGAGCCGGTGTGATCAACGGTTCAAGAACTTCACTGTTTCTGGTCAATAAAAAGACATTTGCGGTAAAGAAGATCACTCCTGATACATTTGATGTCGGTTCCTTTGAGATCATTAAAGGCAAGCTGATCATTACAGCCAATGACTTTACGACCTTCAAGACCAAGTGGGACAAGATCTATCAGTATGATGCCAAAACGAATGAATTTACATGTATTTACGGAGACCGCATGCAGATACACAGAGTCTTCGGAGATCATGGAAAGATCCTTGTCAGAGGCACATTCGGACGTGATTACGGTGAGATGGAAGCTGCCAAGATCTATGAACTGAAGAATGGGAAGATGGTTCTGAAAGTCGATTC